>CANQGA010000007.1 GCA_947600145.1 uncultured Lachnospiraceae bacterium
TGGCTGGAAAGGATATCCGGCAGCGGCATGGTCAGAGCGCGGGGAACCGCGTCTGGCTGCGCTGCTGCCGGCGGAATTCTACCGGAGTCATATTGTGGGCCTGCCTGAAGCAGCGGCTGAACAGGGAGAAGCTGCTGAACCCCAGCGCTTCGCTGATCTGTGAGACGGAGAGATCGCTGGTGGCCAGGAGCTGCCGCGCCTTCTCAAACCGCCTGGCCAGCAGATAGTTCTGCACGGTCAGGCCGGTTGTCTGCTTAAACAGATGGCAGATGTAATATTTGCTGAGCGAAAGCTCCTCAGACATATCGTCAAAGGAAAACTGGGCCAGGTGGTCGGTCAGATAGTTGATGATATCGATCACGTGCTGTTCCTTGATGTTCCAGGGACGGTTTTTCGGATCGTTGCTCTGGACTTTATTTCGGAGCGAGCATGCGATGATCCGGATCACATAACTCATGCTGACAGGCACACAGCCGGGTTTATTATCCAGCAGTTCCAGGGAAATGTCCCGGAACATTCCGTCAATGATCCGGCTCGTCTCCTCATTCAGGTCGATACAGCAGACAGAGGTATTGGGATGCAGGAACGGCTCCAGCATATCCATCTGGTTATAGATTGAGAGGATGTTGATCAGGTCGTCGCAGGAAAATTCCACGACATTGCGCAGATAGGCGCGCGGGTCATCGGGGTTGGTATAATGCAGCCGCCGGCCGTTGACCAGAAAAAGCCGGTTCGGACGCAGTTCAAAGAAACGTCCCTCGTAGATGAAATGTCCCTGTCCCTCGATGATCTGGAGCAGTTCGAATTCATTGTGGGAATTCGCCCGGAACAGCCGGGTATCATGCCCGCGCATATGATATTTTGCAATTGCGAAGTGTTCTTTGCCGGAGAAATAATAAGTATCTGTTTGGGAATTCGTCATTTTCAAGTTCCTTTTTCGGAAAACATCGCGACAAATCGTCAGAAACCACCATAATTATTATAACTGTTTTTCTCATTTCTGTCAACAAAGAGAGCAATCAGAGTAAAATATGTGACAACCATGGAATAGTATCGCGGATATTTGTGTGTTATATTATTTATAAAGGTTAATGAAGTCTGAAAACGGATCTGAAAATGGATCCGCGCAGTTTTGAGAGGAGGGTGTTGGGATGGTATTGTCAAGTGAACATCGGTTTCTGCGGATGCATGTAGGGGAGAGAAGGGCGATAGAGATCCTGGCGGGAGCGGGGTTCGACGCGATCGATTACGGCTTTTCGCCGGAGATGGAGTTTGAAAAAACTCTGTGGACTACGGATCGGTATGCGGATTACGCGAAGGAGGTCAAAAAGATCGCGGAAGATAACGGCGTTTATTTTAATCAGGCGCACGGGCCCTTTAAGTTTGACATAAGCCTGTATCCGGATTATTCCAGGGAGGTCCTGCCGCTTTACAGCCGCTGCTTTGAGATATGCGCGATCCTGGGCATTCCCCATGTGGTGGTTCATCCGATCCATCATATACGGTTCTGCGGCAACGAACAGATGATGTGGGATATGAATATGGACTGGTACCGTCAGATACTTGCATGCGCGAAAGGCTTCGGCGTTAAGGTGGCGATGGAAAATATGTGTCAGTTTGATCCGAAGAGAGCGGCGTATGGGCGGGATGTGTTTTCAGAGCCCCGGGAGTTCGCGCGCTTTTACGATGAACTGGACGACCCGGATGTGACCTGTTGCGTGGATATCGGACACTGCTGCGTGGCGGGTGAGGATCCCGCGAGAGTCCTGCGCGTTCTGGGCAGCAGGGTGGGAGCCCTTCATGTCCATGACAATTTCCTGCGGACGGACGACCACATAATACCGGGACACGGGCTGATCGACTGGGATTCGGTGACGAAGGCGCTGGCGGAGATCGGGTACCAGGGTGATTTTACGCTTGAAGTGCTGAATTCATATCGGGCGTTCGACGCGGAGTTTATGCCTGTATCCGCGAAATATATTCATGATGTTGGACGGTATATGATGGCGAAGGTCGAAAGATATAAAAAGGAATTGGGAAATGCTGTCTGATGAAACCGATGCCGGGCAGGGGAAAGTACGCATCCTCGGCCTCTGCTGCGCGGCTTACCTGTGCGCTTACCTGATGCGTCAGAATTTTTCCGTTACGGTTCCGCTTCTGGTACGGGCGGAGGGTTACAGCAATACCGCGCTGGGAACCATGGCGGGGCTGTACTGTATGGTCTATACGCTGGGCCAGCTGCTGAACGGCGCTCTGGGAGACCGCATGGACAGCCGGAGGATGCTTCTTACGGGGCTGTTTCTGTCGGCCGTGTGCAACATCGGCTGCGGGCTCTCACGGTCCCCGGCCGTGCTGGGGATGTGCTGGGTCGTCAACGGATACGCGCAGTCGATGCTGTGGGGACCGATCCTCCGGACGCTGGCGGAATGGTATGAACCGGAGGAGCGCGGCCGCGTCACCCTGATCCTGAACGTGTGCATTGTCGCGGGCTGCGCGCTTTCCTGGCTGACGGCGTCGCTGTCCGGTGAGAAGCTGGGGTGGAGGGCCGCGTTCCTGGTTCCGGCGCTGCCGGCCGCCGGCGTGTGGCTTCTGCTGTTTTCGTGTTTTCGGAGCCGTCCCGGGAGCGCGCGGGAAAATGCCCGGCCTGAGAACCGGAGAACCGCTTCCGGAGCCGTTTCCACAGCCAGGTATCTTCTGATGATCGATCTGCCTGTTTTGTTTGTGATGGCGGCTGTGCTGGGCATCATACGCGAGGGGATCGGCGCGTGGCTTCCGACGTGGCTGAGCGGTTCGGGGCTTCTGCCCGGAGGCGCCATGTGGCGGACGCTGGTTCTGGTTCCCCTGGTAAATCTGGCGGGAGTACTGGCGGTACAGAAGCTTTCGGCGGCGCTGAAAGGCGACAACCGGCGGCTTTTGGGACTGGTGTTTCTGGTGTTTGTGCTGCTGGCCGCGCTTCTGACGCTGAGAGGCGGCGAGAGCGGCTGGGCCGGGCTTATCCTGATGACGCTTCTGATGGCGGCGGCTTACGGAGCGGCTTATGTATTTACGACGGCGATCCCGTTTGAGCTGTCGGCCTATGGCCGGGTCTCCATGACGGCCGGCGTAATGGATTTCTCCATTTACTGCGGCGCGGCGATATCGGGAAGGGTCGTGGGCGTCCTTTTGGACCGGTACTCATGGAACCGTGTGTATCTGTTCTGGCTTACGGCTGCCGCTGTGGGATTTGCTGCCGGTCTTGTATGGCTGGCAAAGAGATCATTCCATCTCAAGGACCGGTGTTGAGATGATGATGAAATAAAGGATCCCGACGTCTCAGACGTCAGGGACGGGGGGATCCGGAGACAAAGAAAGGGGAAGGTAATGAGTAAATGAAAGCTGCGGATGTATTTAAGACATTGAAACAGGGCGGGGCTGTTTTCGGGGCCCAGATCATTTCCACGACGCCGATGGTAATGCCTTTTCTGGAGGGAATGGATCTGGATATTGTATTCCTCGATCTGGAACATATCCCCATGGACCGGGAGATCACTTCCTGGATGTGCAGGGCATTTTCGGCCCGGGGCCTGATGCCGTTTATGCGGGTGCCGAAGCCGGACGCGTCGAAGATCTGCCAGTTCCTGGATGGGGGAGCCGAGGGGATCATTGTTCCGTATATCGAGAGCGCTTCCCAGGTGCGGGAACTGGTCGGGGCGGTCAAATACCGCCCGATCAAAGGCGAATACCTGGAGCAGATCATGGACGGAACGTACGAGATGAACAGCCGGACGAAGGAATTCCTGGATGGAACGGTGTGGAACTGTAATCCCAAGGATAAGATGCTGCTCATCAATATCGAGAGCCGCCCGGGCATGGAGAATCTGGATGAGATCCTGACGGTTCCCGGCGTGGACGGAGTGATGATCGGCCCGCAGGATCTGTCGATCAGTCTGGGAGTCCCGGAGGATTACGGGTGTGAGGAATTTGACGCCGCGGTGAAAGAGATCGCGGCCAAGACAAGGGCGCATGGGCTGTACTGCGGGATCCATTTCGCGCAGACGGTGGAGCAGGCGGTTCATTTCATCAACGATTACGGACTTCAGATCTATCTTGAAGGGAACGAGCTGGTCGCCTTTAAGAGAGATGTGGGTTCCCGGATCCAGAAGATCCGGAAGGGCACAGGAAAGAAACAGTAAATCAAAAGAAAACGGAGGGAATTAGTATGATTACAGCGATTGCGGTTATTCTGATATTAGCGTATCTCGTTAACGTAATATATGTGCTGAAAAAAGGCTCCCTGGCCCTGGGGCTGCTGTTTATGGGAATCGTATGGGCTATCGTGCCGTATATCGGCTTTCAGGTGATCCAGGACGCGGCGTTCCTTGAGGCGAACGCGGACGTGGCGTCGCTGGGCTTCCTCGACGTGGTTACCAAGATATTTCAGACAGGACCTGAAAACTGGGGCACGACTCTGATCAATTACCTGATGGGCGCATTCTTCGGATGCGTAATGCTGCGCACCAACATAACCAGTACGATCATCCGCAAGACGGTGGAGCTTGGCGGCGATAAACCGGGTGTCACCCTGGTGCTGCTTTCCATAGTTCTGGCTCTGATCTCTACCGGCGTTTACGGCACCGGCGCGATGATCTCCCTCGGAGTTATCGTACTGCCGATCATGCTGGCTCTTGGCATCTCCAAGCTGGTGGCGGTCATCACGTTCATTTTCTCCTGCGTAGCCGGTCTGTGGCTTAATCCGGTGCTGCAGAACGCTTATCTGGTCCGTTTCGCGTCGGCTCCCGGCTATGAGACCTATACGTATCAGGCTTATGTTCCGACCGGCATTATCTGCTTCGCGGTGACGCTGATCTGCACGATCGCGGGCGTCCTGATCATGACGAAAAGAGACCGGAAGGCGGTAGCCTGGGCGGCGGTGGCCGGCTCCGCGGCGCAGAGCAAGGACGCGCCGGCGGCGGCTTTGATCACTCCGGTGATCCCTGCGCTTTTAGTCATGATCTTTAAGGTCCCGACATTTTTTGCCTATATTCTCTGCTCTCTTTATGCGTTGCTGGTCTGCGGCCGCTTAAAGAGCCTGAACCAGATGTCCCGTGAGCTGACAGAAAGCTTCGCGGACGGCATGGTCGACACGGCGCCTATGATGTTCTTCCTGTATTCCATCGGATTCTTCGGTGCTTCCGTATCGCTGGCGCAGCCGTATCTGGGCGCGGTGATCGCCCCGATCATTCCGAAGAGCACGCTGATCATCGCGCTGTTTGTGGGCGCGCTGGCTTTCCTGGGCCTGTTCCGCGGCCCGCTTACCACCGGAGGTTCCGGTATCGTGACCGTGGCCGTGCTGGCGAGCGCCGGCTTCCGGATCGAGTTCCTGTATCCGGTTCTGATGGCTACCACGATGATCGCGCACTTCTGCTGCTGCATAACCCAGTCCTGGACCGCATGGGCCATTACTTACACGAAGGAAGATCCGCAGGAATACTTAAAGAAATCCTTCCTGCCTCTCGGCTGGGTGATCATCATTATTCTTGTCGTCATTGCCTGGATCAGAGTTGGCTGAAGCGCGGCAGTGTGAATGTTATTTGACGGGAGGGACACAGGAGTGGAAAAAGAAAAACGAAGGATCCGGATCGGAATTGACGTGGGAGGCACGCATACGAAGGCTGTGGCCATCGACAACGCGACCCATGAAATCCTCGGCAAAAGCTCCGTAAAAACAACGCACGATCATCCGGACGGAGTAGCGGCGGGCGTTATAGCCGCCTTCCAGAACTGCATCCGCGAGAATGACATTTCCCCGGATGAGGTGATCTTTGTCTCCCATAGTACGACTCAGGCGACGAACGCCCTCCTGGAGGGCGACGTCGCCAGGGTGGGCGTCGTGGGGATCGCCGGCGGGGGCCTCGAGGGGTTTCTGGCGAAACGTCAGACAAGCTTAAAGGATATCGACCTGGGGACAGGCCGGAAAATTTTCATAGAAAATCAGTTTCTGAATAAAAAGCAGGCGGATGAAAAAACGATACAGGCGGTCGTAGACGGTTTTAAGGCTTCCGGCGTTGGGGTTATGGTTTCAAGCATGGCGTTCGGCGTGGACGACTCCTCGCTGGAAGAGCAGATCAAGGAGATCGCGGAGAAGCAGGACATCCCGACGACGGTGGCTTCGGATATCACGAAGCTGTATGGCCTGACCAGACGGACGCGGACAGCCGCGATCAATGCCAGCATTCTTCCGAAAATGTTCAACACAGCCCTGTGTACGGAGCAGAGCGTCCGCCGGGCCGGGGTGAGAGTACCTCTGATGATCATGCGCGGGGACGGCGGCGTGATGGATATCGCGGAGATGAAGCGGCGGCCGGTCCTGACCATGCTGTCCGGCCCCGCGGCGTCCGTGATGGGATCGCTGATGTATCTGAGGGCCTCCAACGGCATTTACTTTGAGGTAGGAGGAACATCCACGAATATCGGCGTGATCAAGAACGGACGACCCGCCATCGATTACTCGATCGTGGGCGGACACAGTACCTTCATCAGTTCTCTGGACGTCCGCGTCCTGGGCGTGGCCGGAGGCAGCATGGTGAGGGCCAATGCGCAGGGAGTTGTGGACGTGGGACCGAGGAGCGCGCATATCGCCGGACTCGATTACGCGGTCTATCAGGATCCGGAGGATATCAAAGATCCAAAGGTGGAATTTTTCTCGCCGAAGGAGGGGGATCCCGCGGATTATGTGGCGGTCCGGACAGCCTCCGGAAAGCGCTTCGCGATCACCAACAGCTGCGCCGCCAACGTACTCGGACTGGTAAAGCCGGAGCATTTTTCCTATGGGAACGCCGACGCCGCGAGAAAGGCCATGCAGCCGCTGGCGGACTACATCGGGATCACAGTGGAAGCCCTGGCGGAGCAGATCCTGGAGAAGGCGTTTTCAAAGATCGATCCGGTCATCGACGCCCTGGCTGAGAAATACCGGCTGGAGACGGGCCAGATGGTGCTTGTGGGCGTAGGCGGCGGCGCGGCGGCCCTGATGATCTATTACGCGAACAGGAAGGGGCTGCGGTACAGTATCCCGGAAAACGCGGAAGTGATCAGTTCCATCGGCGTCGCGCTGGCGATGGTGCGGGATGTTGTTGAGCGCATCCTTCCGAATCCGACGACCGAGGAGATCCGGGCGATCAAGAGAGAAGCCATCGACCGGGCGGTGGAGAGCGGCGCCGCCGCGGAAACCGTGGAGGTGCATATTGAGATCGATAACCAGACGCAGAAGGTCACGGCGATCGCTACCGGTTCCACCGAGGTGAAGACGACGGATCTGCTGAAGGCGTGCAGTGAGGAGGAAGCGGCCGGGCTTGCCGCGGAGGATATGGGAGTGGATCCCGGGCAGGTCCGCCTGGCGGAGTCCACCCGCGGCTTCTATGTATATACGGCCGAAAAAGGGAAGCAGAATAACATCCGGATCCTGGACAAAAAGGGCTTTATCCGGGTGCAGCGCGGCGACGCCGCGGTAAGGCGCTGCAGAGTGGCGGAATATCAGGATGTGGTGAGCGAGCTGTGGAGATCGGAGTCTGTGATCATGACAGACAGCATGGTACGTCCGGACTATTATATCTGCGTAGGCTCGAGGCTGCCTGATTTTTCCGGAAATAATGACCTGAAGAAAATGCTCATGCTGATGGATGTGGAGCTGTCGCTTCTGAATCCGGAGGATGAGATCGTAATCGTCGCGGCGAGGAATAATCTGTAGAAGGAGGAAATCGTGGAGCGCAGCTTTGCAGAGCGGATGAAACTGGCGTTTCGGGGGGAGTTCAGAACGTTATATATAGAAGATGACACTATAAAGGAACGGCCTCTGCATGAGATGCTGGCGGAAGCGGCCCGGGTACGGGATGAGCTGGTGTGGGCGTACAGATATGTGTTTCCCACGGATCCCGTAAGCGGGGCGATCCCGCCTGAGCAGGCGGAGGAACTGTGCAGAAAAGCGCTGGAATGCGGAAGAGAATGCGCGGAAGAGGTTCGGAGCAGGTATCCGCAGCTGTCCATGCGCGCGATCTGTGAAAAGTGCGGGGTCCGGGTGACATGGGATCTGGAGGATGCGGGAGGCAGCGTCGTCCGTTTCGCGGAATACGAAAAGCCGGACCACATAAGGCTGAACCGCGAATGCATCAGAAGGACCGGACGGCTGCTTGGCGAGGCGGAGGCGCTGCCGGAGATGGCGGGAGTTTCCGTGGAAGAGGTCCTTCTGGCTCATGAACTGTATCATTATATGGAGCATATACATCCTCAGCTGTTTACCTGCAGCTACCGGCACAGACAGGGCAGGGCCGCGCTGTTCGGCCCTGCCAGACTGGTATCCTTGAGCGAGATCGCTGCCGGAGCGTTTATCGCCGGGAGCCTGGGCTTTGATTATTCGTGCTATCTATATGATCTGGCTTTTACTTATTCATTTTCACCGAAGGAGGCAGCGCGCCTTTTCGCGCGGATGCCGGTGCAGAGAGAAGGAGGAGTATGAAACTGATCGTTTTTTCCGCGGACGCCATGATCTGGGAGGACGTGGAATATATGAGAACGCTTCCGTCTTTTCAGAAATATCTGGCGGGCGGCTGCGCCGTGGAGAAGATCCTGTCGGTCTATCCGACGATCACGTACCCGTGCCATGTTACGATGTCCACCGGAGTTTATCCGGATAAGCACGGGATCACCGGGAACTTCTATCTGGATCCCGGGGGACCGCCTGTCTGGCTGAGGGATGCCTCCGAAGTGCGGTGGAAGGAGGATATTTTCCGGGCGGCCAAAAAGGCCGGGTACAGCACGGCGGAGGTGTTCTGGCCCATGACGGCCAATCATCCCTGCATCGATTATCAGATCCCTGAATTCTGGCCGCGGTCCGCGCAGGAGGCGGCCGGATACAGGGAGTGCTACAGGCGGCTGGGAGCGGATGAGAGGATGCTTTCGGTCATTGAGAAGTACATGGATGCGGAAGCTTTTTCGTCCCATCCGTTCCGTGACCGCTTTGCGGTCCAGTGTGCCTGCGAGGTGATCCGCCGGTATCAGCCGGACGTCCTTTTCGTTCACCCGGCCAATATTGACGCGGCGCGTCACAGAACGGGCATGTTCAGCGAGCGGGTACGCAGATCTGTCGAGGATACGGACTGCTGGCTGGGAGAGCTGATGCAGGCCGCCGGGGAAACGGGGGATCTTTCGGACACGAACCTTGTGCTGGTCAGCGACCATGGACAGATGCCCAGTATGCGGGTGATCAACCCCAACGTTCTGCTGGCGGACCATGGTCTGGTGCGTCTGCGTGAGGACGGCAGCGTCAGCGGCTGGGACGCCTGGTGCCAGTGCGGCGGAATGTCTGCGTTTGTCCATCTGCGGGATCCGCAGGATCCAGAGCTTTATGACCGGGTGTGGAATCTCCTCTGCCGCCTGGCGGAGGAAGGCGTCTACGGGTTCACGCAGGTATTCCGGCGGGAAGAGGCGGAGGAGATGTATCATCTGGACGGACCGTTCTCTTTTGTGCTGGAGTCGGACGGGTATACCGGTCTCGGAGAGGGCTGGCGCCGTCCGCTGGTGACAAATTTTGACGCTTCCGACTATCGCGCCGGAAACGCGACTCACGGGTATCTCCCGTTTAAGGGGCCGCAGCCGGTATTTCTGGCCCGCGGCCCGGGTTTCAGGGAAAATGTGACCCTTCCTGCAGGACGTCTCATCGATGAGGCGCCCACGTTTGCCAGAGTTTTGGGAACTTCGCTTCCGCACGCGGACGGATGTGTGATGGAAGAACTGCTTGAGGACAGAGAAAGCCGGCGGTAAGCCGGTTTTCTCTGCGTCTGCCGGTCCGCCGCATATAACAAAACATGGAAAGTATAAATTCCTCCATTTGACAGATACTACAATAACAGTAAACGCATGCGTTTTTATGGCGTATTTCAGACTGCGAAATGGAGGAATAAAGATATGAAAGCTACAGGAATTGTAAGAAGAATCGATGATCTCGGCCGCGTGGTCATTCCGAAGGAGATCCGCCGGACGCTCAGGCTGCGGGAAGGGACGCCGCTTGAGATCTTCACGGACCGGGAGGGGGAAATCATTCTGAAGAAATACTCGCCCATGGTGGAGCTGACCGCGTTCGCTTCCCAGTACGCGGAGGCCATGGCCCAGTCCACCGGCCTCATGGTCTGCATCACGGACCGCGACCAGGTCATCGCCGTGGCGGGCGGCCCGAAGAAGGATGTGATCGGCAAACCGATCAGCAAGCAGCTGGAGACCGCGATCGGCGAGAGGGAGACCGTTCTGGCGTCGAAGGACGAGAAAGCGTTTTTCTTCATGACCGCCGACGATATGGAGGGCGTCACGGCCATGGCCGCCGCGCCGATCATCTGCGAAGGCGACGCCATCGGGAGCGTGGCCCTGCTGAGCCGTGACGCGAAGGCGAAGCTGGGGGATCCGGAGGTGAAGCTGGTCACGACGGCGGCCGGCTTTCTGGGAAGGCAGATGGAAGGATGACCGCTGCCTTCCGGAATGCCATAAAAATGCAGGAAAAAGCCGAAAAACCTTGACAAACCTTTGCAAAAAGACTATAAATGATAGAGTATAGCGATGCCGGGGGACGGCGTCGGAACCTTATGAATCATAATTTAGGAGGAAGATATCAATGAACAAGACAGAACTGATCGCAGCTGTAGCTGACAAGGCAGGACTTTCCAAGAAGGATGCCGAGAAGGCAGTTAAGGCTTTTACGGACACTGTTACGGAAGCGCTGGCAAACGGCGACAAGGTGCAGCTGGTTGGCTTCGGCACATTCGAGACTGTTGAGAGATCTGCAAGGGAAGCGCGCAATCCGAGAACCGGCGAGCCGATGAAGGTTGCTGCCACCAAGGCTCCGAAATTCAAAGTCGGCAACGCGTTAAAGGAAGCTGTCAAATAATTAAGCATGAGACTGGATAAGTTTTTGAAGGTATCACGCCTGATCAAGCGCAGGACTGTGGCGAATGAAGCCTGTGACGCCGGACGCGTCCTGGTCAACGGCCGTCCTGCCAAGGCCTCCCAGAATGTGAAGGTTGGAGATGTCATTGAGATCCAGTTCGGGACGAACTCCGTGAAGGCGGAGGTCCTGGATGTCCAGGAGACCGTGAAGAAGGATGATGCGAAAGAGCTGTACCGTTATCTTTGAGCGCCGGTACGGCGTCGGACGGAACCGCCTGTCCGAAGGAGATGGCATAAGCAGCAGGCCCCCATCATATACTTGAATGACAGATTCAGGTATGAATGGGGGTTTTCTTATGGATTACGCGGGCGAGGGGCACCGACTTATTTTCAATGACCGCCGGACGGGCAGTCTGACCGGCGTGCAGGATGTGGTTTCCTTCGATGAGAATCAGGTGGTCCTGGATACCAATATGGGACTTCTGACGATCAAGGGCAAGGAGCTGCATTTAAGCCGCCTGACGCTGGAGAAGGGCGAGGTGGATATGGAGGGAACCGTGGACAGCCTGGCCTATTCCGCCGGCGATGCGTACCGCAGGTCCGCCGAATCCCTCTTTGCCCGGCTGTTCCGATAGGCGGCCTATGACGGACACGATCCGCTATGAGATGTTGCTGGCGGCGTCCAGCCTGATTACCGGCGTGGGACTGATGGCCGTCTACGACCTGGTATGCGTCTTCCGAATGGTGGTCCCGCACAGCCGTCCTGCTGTCGGCGCGGAGGACCTCTGTTACGGCGTTTACAGCGCCCTGATCACGTTCGGCCTTCTTTACGAGCAGAATAACGGGATCCTGCGCGGCTATGTCATCGCGGGGACGGTCCTCGGGATGCTCCTTTATCAGAAAACGGTCGGAAATATTTTATTAAAGTTCTTGAAAAAAGGACAGGAATATCTTAGAATAAAGATCAGGACACGCCGACGGAAGAAGAGAAGGTGGAAGAATGAGAGAAGAGCGAAGGACCAGAAGAAGAAGACAGGAGCGGGCGGCGAACCGGATGACCCTGGTAGGGATCACGCTGGTCGTGGTCAGTCTTGCCGTGGCGATCAACCTGCGCGGGACGTCCCTGAAAGCCAGGGATCTGGAATATCAGGTGAAGGAGGCCAACCTTGAGCGCCAGAAGGAGGACGAGGAAGAGCGGGCTGAGGAGCTGGAAGAACGCCGCGTCTTCGTTCAGACCAAGCAGTACATCGAGCAGGTGGCGAAGGAGAAGCTGGGCCTGGTGAATCCGGATGAGATCCTTCTGAAGCCGGAACAGTGACGGAGAGGCGCCGGCCTGCTGACAGGCGTTTTGGGGCAGCGCGGCTGGTCCGCGCGGCGCGGACGGAATCTGTCGAAGATTTTTCAGAGAAGACGGAGCGATTTTGACAAATATTTCCCTTTTGACTGGTTATAATGCTATTGGAAATCCGCCGGACGGCGGGATCCAGGCAGAGTCGGGAGGGATTTTTTGTGTTCGGAAAAAAGAACGGCTGCGGCTGCACAGCCGATATTCATGGATATACGGCCAGGAAACTGAGCGATCTGGCCGGTTCCCTGGAAGCGCTCGCCAGGACGTTCGATCAGGATAACGCGGTCGGAAAAGGGCTGAGCCGTGAGGACGGCCAGGCTGCCATGCAGATGGCGGCCGCAATGGTCTGCGGCAGCTGCAGGCAGTGCAGCATGTGCGGGGAAGGGCGGGAAGACAGCTATTATCTGTACTATCTCCTGCGGATGTTCGAGCAGAAGGGAACGGTGGAGTATGAGGACATGCCCCGGCCGTTTCAGGACAGCTGCCGGAAGAAAGAGCAGTTTATCGGTCACCTGAACCGGAATCTGGGACGCGCGACGATGAATCTGTCGTGGAAGAACCGATTCCTTGAGAGCAGGGACGCTGTGATCTCCCAGTTCCGCGAGCTGGCGGTGATCCTGGAAGAGTTTTCCAGGCAGATGGAGGAGGCGGCGGATGTGACGGCGCCGTGGGAGAAAGCTGTTAAAAGGACGTTTCTGATTCATCACATGGTTGTGGAGCGGATGATGATCCTGGAATACGGAGGCGGACGACGCGAGGCGTTCGTGACCGCGAAGACCAACCACGGCCGGTGCGTGACCTCCTCCGACGCGGCCCGCTGTCTGGGACAGGCCATGGGAGGCAGGGACTGGACGGCCGCCAGGGATTCGAAGAGCGTCATCGGCCGGCGCCCGGCCACGGTCCGGTTCCTGGAGGAGGGCGCATACCAGATGCTTTACGGGGCGGCCGGGCGTCCGAAGAACGGAGAGACCGTCTCCGGAGACAACTACACCTTCAGCCGCGAAATGCCGGGACAGGTGGTCATGAGCCTGTCCGACGGCATGGGAAGCGGTCCGCAGGCCGATGAGGAGAGCCGCCGCGTCATTGAGCTGACGGAACGGCTTCTGGAAGCCGGGTATACGCCCCGGTCGGCGCTGAAGCTGGTGAATACCGTGCTTCTGCTGACAGGCGAGGAGCAGCATCCCGCCACGGTCGACCTGTGCTGCGTCGATCTGTACACCGGAGTGCTGGAGGCCATGAAGCTGGGAGCGGCGGCCACCTTTATCATGGGCGGGGCCGGCGTGGAGCTTCTGCAGGCCGGCGGCGTGCCCGCGGGTGTGCTGGGCCCGGCGGAGCCGGTGCTGCTGTCGAGGAAGCTGTGGGAAGATGACAGGATCGTCATGGTCAGCGACGGAGTGCTGGAGGCGCTGCCGGGAGAGGATAAGGAGCGGTTCATGGCGGAATATCTGGACAGTGTCGGCAGGAAAAGCCCGCAGGAACTGGCGGATCTGGTGCTGGAATTCGCGGGCGCATTCGCGGAGGAGGCGCGGGACGATATGACGGTGCTGGCGGCCGGTATCTGGCGGAAATGAACCGGCGCTGGGTTTGGGGCGGCATGCGCGGAACGCGTCTGCGCCGGCGGCCGGATCGGAAAAGAAGCGCGGCGCGGATGCCGGGGCTCTGAGCGGAAAGGGATTGCGCCGGATCTGAAAAGCGTGTATGATAATGGGTACATAGGCGGCTCGCGGGGAAAGGACCGCGGCCGGGATCTACGCAGGAGGACGGACGTGCCATGTATGCGCGGGTGATGTCGTATATCAGGGAGCAGAATCTGCTGAGAGCAGGGGACAGAGTAGTCGCCGGAGTGTCCGGCGGCGCGGACTCGGTCTGCCTGCTTCATGTGCTTGTGCGCCTGCGGGAAGAAATGGGACTGACCATACGCGCCGTTCATGTCCATCACGGACTGCGCGGGGAGGAGGCCGACCGGGACGCGGCGTTCGTGGAAGCGCTTTCGGCCCGCTGGAACGTGCCGTGCCGCGTGGTGCGCGCGGATGTGCGCGGATACGCCGCGGCGGAAGGCCTGTCGGAGGAGGAAGCGGGAAGGATCCTGCGTTACCGGGCGTTCGCGGAGGAGGCGGAAAAGCTGGCGGCGGAACAGGCGGAGAGCGCGGCGTGCGAAGCGGTCGCGGAAGACGGACGGTCCGCGAAAAGTCCGGCGGTGAAGATCGCCGTCGCCCACCAGAAGGAGGATCAGGCGGAGACGATCCTGCATAACCTTCTCCGGGGAAGCGCCCTGCGGGGCCTGACCGGGATGGCCCCGTCCGCGTGCCCTGACGGATGGGAACGGGCTGCGGGCCGCGAAGGCCATGACGGATGGGAACGGGCCGCGGACCGCGAAGGTCATGACGGATGGGAACGGGCCGCGGACCGCGAAGGTCCTGGGCAGGAAGGCGCCGGGCGCGGCCGGATCCTGCTGATCCGCCCTCTTCTTGCCGTGAGCCGCGGAGAGATCCGGGAATACCTGACGCGGAACCATCTGGAGTACTGCGAGGACTCCACCAACGGAACGGACGGCTACACCCGGAATCGGATCCGCAGACTCCTGCCCCTGCTCTGCCGGGACGTCAATGAGCGGGCGGTGGACCATATCCTGGCGGCCGGGGAAAGGATAAGGCAGGCGGACGCGTATTTTGAGCGCGAAGCGGAGAGGATCTGGAACGAATCCGGAGTGGTCTGCCCGGACCGCTGCGGGATCCCCGCGGATGTCCTCGGAAGTCAGCCGGATATCCTGGCTGGGTATCTGGCTATGAAGATGATAAAGCTTGAGGCGGGCTCGGTCAGGGATATCTCGGCGGTTCATGCGGAACAGATCCGCAGTCTGGCCGGGATGGAGACAGGAAAAGGGGCGGATCTTCCCTACAGCCTGCGGGCCGTGAGAGAATACGGGATGATCTGGCTGGAGAAGACGGCGCGCGATGTCCGGGATGAATCGCGGCCCGCGGTCACATTTTCCCGCTTTCCCCGCGAAAAAAACCAGAAAATTCCTGAAAATCGGTATACGAAATGGTTTGATTATGATAAAATAGAAGGCGCGTTATCGGTAAGGACCCGGCGGCCCGGCGACTATATTACTTTGAAGGGCGGCTTCCGCAAGAGCGTGAAGGCCTATATGATCGATGAAAAGATCCCCCGGGGCGAGAGGGACCGGATCCCGCTTCTGGCGGAGGGAGATCATGTGCTCTGGATTGTCGGATACCGGATCAGCGAATATTATAAAGTAACGGAAGAGACGAAGGAGATCCTGCAGGCGCAGGCGTACGGAGAAGAGGAAGCGGCCGCGGGCGGCGCGGCGGCCTCCGCTCCCGGCATGCGGCGCGGGCAGACGTGCGGAGGAGAGAAGCATGGCAGAGAAGATACGGGTGTTGATTGCGGAAGAGGATGTGAATAAGAAGATCAGCGAGGTGGCGGCCCGGATCAACCGTGATTATGAGGGCAGGCCGGTTCATCTGATCTGTATCCTGAAGGGAGGAGCGTTTTTTACCTGCGAGCTGGCCAAACGGCTGACGGTTCCGGTATCCCTGGATTTTATGTCGGTGTCCAGCTACGGAGGGGGGACTGAATCCAGCGGCGTGGTCCGGATCGTCAAGGACCTGGATGAACCGCTTGAGGGCAAGGATGTCCTGATCGTGGAGGATATCATCGATTCCGGCCGTACTCTGGCCTATCTGATCGAGATCCTGAAGCAGCGGGGGCCGAAGAGCATCCGCCTGTGCACGCTGCTTGACAAGCCGGAACGGCGCGTGAAGAAGCAGGTGAAGGTGGATTACACATGTTTTTCGATCCCGGATGAGTTCGTGGTAGGCTACGGACTGGATTATGATCAGAAATACCGGAATCTCCCGTATATCGGAGTAGTGGAATTTTAAGGAGGCAGTCAGAGTTGAGACAGCGGCAGACGATGGGCAATGGGCTGGGCCTTGTCCTGATCATTCTGGTCGTGCTTTTTGCGGCCAACGCGTTTAACCGGCGCAGTTATCCGGAGGAGCTGACCCAGCAGGCATATATGCAGCAGGTGGAGTCGGGCAGAGTGGCGTTCGTGACGATCGTCCAGAACAAGGAGACGCCGACGGGCCAGCTTCTGCTTACGATGAAGGACGGCACGGTCTGCCGTCTCTTTGTATCGGATGTGACGGAAGAAGCGGATTATCTGATGGAGCAGGGCGTGGAGTTCTCCCGCGAGGATGTGCCCCATGAGAGCTATCTTCTGTCCCTGATCGTTCCGGTGGCCGTATCCGGCATCGTTTTGGTGGTGCTGTTCATGATGATGAACGCCAGGGCGTCCGGAGGCGGCGCCAACGCCAAGATGATGAATTTCGGCAAGAGCCGCGCCAGGCTCTGCGAGGACGCCGGTAAGTTCAGCTTTAAGAATGTGGCAGGTCTTCGGGAGGAGAAGGAGGATCTGGAGGAGCTTGTCGATTTCCTGAAAGCACCCCAGAAATATACCTCCGTGGGCGCCAGGATCCCCAAGGGCGTGCTGCTTGTGGGACCTCCCGGCACCGGAAAGACCTTGCTTGCCAAGGCGGTGGCCGGCGAGTCCGGCGTGCCGTTCTTCAGCATTTCCGGATCGGATTTTGTGGAGATGTTCGTTGGCGTGGGCGCTTCCCGTGTCCGCGACCTGTTCGAGGACGCGAAGAAGAACGCGCCCTGTATCGTGTTCATCGATGAGATCGACGCCGTGGCCCGCCAGAGAGGCACCGGCCTGGGCGGCGGCCATGATGAGAGAGAGCAGACGCTGAACCAGCTTCTGGTGGAGATGGACGGATTCGGAGTCAATGAAGGGATCATCGTGATGGCAGCCACCAACCGCGTGGATATCCTGGATCCGGCGATCCTGCGTCCGGGCCGCTTCGACCGGAAGATCGTGGTGGGCCGCCCCGACGTGAAGGGCAGGGAGGAGATCCTGAAGGTCCACGCCCATGATAAGCCGTTGAGCGACGATGTGGATCTGGAACGGGTGGCGCGGACCACGGCCGGCTTTACCGGCGCGGACCTGGAGAGCCTTCTGAATGAGTCGGCGATCCTGGCGGCCCGGGAGAACCGGAAGTTTATCACGCAGAATGATATCGACCGGTCCTTTATCAAGGTGGGCATCGGCGCGGAGAAGCGCAGCCGCGTGATCTCCGAGAAGGAGAAGCGGATCACCGCCTATCACGAGACCGGCCACGCGATCCTGTTCCACCTTCTTCCCGATGTGGGACCGGTGCATACCATTTCCATCATCCCTACGGGTCAGGGCGCTGCCGGCTACACGATGCCGCTGCCGGAGAAGGACGAGATGTTCAATACAAAGGGCAGGATGCTGCAGGATATCATGGTATCCCTGGGCGGGCGCATCGCCGAGGAGCTGGTCTTTGACGACATTACGACCGGCGCTTCCCAGGATATCAAGCAGGCCACGTCCCTTGCCCGCGCCATGGTCGTCAAGTACGGCATGTCCGAGAAGGTCGGAACCATCAATTACGAGACGGACAGCGAGGAAGTCTTCATCGGCCGGGAGTTGGCCCATGCTAAGAGCTACGGAGAGCAGGTGACCTCCGTCATCGACAGCGAGGTGAAACGGATCATCGACGAGTGCTACGCCAAAGCGAAGGGCATCATCGAGGAGCATATGGATGTGCTGCACAAATGCACGGAGCTCCTGATGGAGAAAGAGAAGATCGGCCAGGAAGAATTTGAGGCGCTCTTTGTATAAAATGTGCCATTTTTCTCGTCGGTATAGCGGATGGAACCGCGGGACGAAGTCCGGAATGGAATGCGAATCAGATATTTTGCACAAAAAACGACGATAGATTTTGTGAACTTTGTGAATCGTATCCCTTTTCAAATCAGGTGCGGTGTGATAGTATAATACACGTACCCCCCAATACATTATTTAGTTTTTGCTACACCCCATAAGAAACGAAATACCTTCTCCTGAAAGAACCGGTTACCCCACCGGTTCTTTCACTTTCCGCAATATCCGCAAATACCCCCTTGCCTATTTCCGGCTAATCATATAAAATGAGACGTGACAGTTCAGACGAGATGACAGGAGATAGATTTTATGAATAAGGAAGCCCTGTTTACTGATGAGACCCGGGACTTTCGGACGCCGGCGGAGGCCGACGCAGGGCAGCAGGTGACGTTCCGTTTCCGGACAGGCCGCAACGACGTAAACGAAGTGTATTTCGCGGAGCAGGATGAAGAGCCGAAGCGCATGTGGCGCGGCGGATCGGACGCGCTGTTCGATTATTTTGAATATCATATGATCGTGCCGGATTATCCGGTGTACTACCATTTTCAGATCGTAAAGGATGATGATGTCTGCGTTTATAACCGCCTCGGGGCCGATCAGGACAGTCACAGGCAGTTTGATTTCTGCCTGACGCCCGGCTTTCATACGCCCCAGTGGGCCAAGGGCGCGGTCATGTATCAGATCTTCGTGGACCGGTTCTGCCGCGGAGACGCGGATAACGATGTCGTTGACAATGAGTACATTTATGTGGGTTCTCCCGTCAAATATGTGGAGGACTGGTATTCCTACCCGGCCAGCGTGGATATCGGCCGTTTCTACGGCGGCGATCTGAAGGGAGTGCGGGACAAACTGGACTATATCCGCAGTCTTGGCGTGGATGTCATTTATTTCAATCCGATCTTTGTCTCGCCGTCCAACCACAAATACGACACGCAGGATTACGACCACATCGACCCCCACTACGGAAGGATCGTAAAGGACGGCGGCGAGGCGGCGGTTCTGTCCCGCGGCAACCGTGACGCGTCCAGATACCGCGTCCGCACCGCGTCGCCGGAGAATCTGGCCGCCAGCGACCGGTTCTTCGCGGATTTCGTGCACGAGGCCCATGAGAAAGGGCTGCGCGTCATCATCGACGGCGTCTTCAATCACTGCGGCTCCTTCAATAAATGGCTGGACCGGGAGAATATTTACGGAAGCACGGGGCAGTACGCGCCGGGCGCCTACGCGTCAAAGGACAGCCCCTACCGCACCTTCTTTAAGTTCCGCCGGCAGGATGACTGGCCGGACAACGCGTCCTACGAGGGCTGGTGGGGTTATGAGACGCTTCCGAAGCTGAACTACGAGGAATCGCCGAAGCTTTACGAATATATCCTTCAGATCGCGCGCAAATGGGTCTCTCCGCCGTATAACGTGGACGGCTGGCGTCTGGACGTGGCCGCGGATCTGGGACACAGCAGCGAGTTCAACCATAAGTTCTGGAGGGATTTCCGGAAGGCTGTGAAGGAGGCGAATCCGGAGGCGTTAATACTGGCGGAGCACTACGGCGATCCGTCGCCGTGGCTGGAAGGCGACCAGTGGGATACGGTCATGAATTACGACGCGTTCATGGAGCCGCTGACCTGGTTCCTGACCGGAATGGAGAAGCACAGCGACGAGTACGACCCGAACCTGTACGGCGACGGGGAGGCGTTCTTCCGCTCCATGAATTACTATATGAGCAGGATGCAGATGCCGTCGCTTCTGACATCCATGAATGAGCTGTCCAACCATGACCATTCCCGGTTCATGACCCGCACCAACCGGACGCCGGGGCGCATCGGAATAAGAGGGCCGGAAGCTGCGGAAAAAGGCATCCACAAGGGCATCTTCCGGGAGGCTGTGGTGGTCCAGATGACCTGGCCGGGCGCTCCTACGATCTATTACGGCGATGAGACCGGCCTGTGCGGCTGGACGGATCCGGACAACCGCAGGACCTATCCCTGGGGCCGGGAGGATCAGGAAATGATCGAGTTCCACCGCTACATGATCGGCCTGCATAAGATGAACGGGGCCCTGCGCCACGGTTCCTTAAAGCAGCTGGCCGCCGGGCGGCAGCTGATCGCCTACGGCCGGTTCGACGCGGACAACCGCTGCGTGGTGGCGGTGAACAACAGCGCGTCGCCGCAGACCGTGAGTATTCCGGTCTGGCAGATCGGCATCGAGGACAGCGACCGGCTGACCCGGGTGATCAAGACCGATTCCGACGGCTACAACGTGGGTGCTGTCGATCTTGCGGTGGAGGACGGATATGTGGAACTGGAGATGGACGGCAGCAGCGCCGTGCTGCTGGTATCCAACAAGAGCGGCTACAATGTGGAGAAAACCCCTTGATTTTTTACTTCGGCTGTGATACACTGAACTTCGCCGGCAGACCGCGCGGCGCATAAGCGCGGGTATGGTGGAATAGGCAGACACAAGAGACTTAAAATCTCTCGGGGGCGACCCCGTGCCGGTTCAAGTCCGGCTACCCGCAGCAGACCAGTATAATCCGAACCCGTTTCCTGTGGGAGATGGGTTCGGATTATTGTTTTTCTTCGACCGGTACGAAGCAACTTATTTCCGCAACGGAGTGAGGAAACAGCCGACTTCCAAACCGAGAGGGCCGCGGAAAAAGAAACGAACCCTATAGACAAACAGGACGGGCGCACCGTTGAAACGATGCGTCCGCCCCGTCATCTCTATCCTTATTCTGTTTTGGTCTCCTGCTTCTCCGCCTCCCGCTGCCTCTTCCATTCGGCAAACTCCCGCTGACCTTCCTCACTCTTATAGAAAGCGAGAATGTCCGGCAGGATACAGCGGGCAATCGCTTCAATCTTATGCTGCGGAATGTTTGTGCGGTTGATCAGCTTCTTGCGTCTGCCCAATCCTGCCCTCCTTGTTTCTTTTGTTTATGTATCACTCGCTGCTACATCCTCCTTTTGATTGGCAATAGATTTTCAAGTTGAGAGGGTGCTCCTTCAATATGCAACGGACATCTCTGTGCCGCTTTGGATGTATTTGATCGAAAAACGCCCTCTACTTTACAACGGACTATTTATCGGCAAATGAGGGGGTGTCGGGAAAGAATATTTTGAAAGCATTGGTATCCTCCGCTTTGAAAAGCCGAAGATATCACTGTTGCTTGAATACGTTTTTGAAAGAATAGCAAGCAAATCCGGTGTGGCTACACACAGCGGAAAAATGACCGCCCTCCGAGTTACGGAGAACGGTCATTTTTGTTCGTGGGATAGTCCCACACCCTTATAAAAACTGAAAATGCTCTTGCTTTTATTCGCAGTATCGAGTACAATATATTATGTTGAATTGTATCGAAAAGGAGCGCAGGATGATGAAATACCTATCCATTCGGCAGACAGCGGAACGCTGGGGCATTTCGACCCGGCGCATACAGATTCTTTGCGCTCAAGGACGTGTTCCCGGGGCGATAAGAATTGATTATTCATGGGCCATCCCCGACGACGAGCCGAAGCCGAAGGACGCGAGAATCAAGAGCGGGAAATATATTAAGTCTGGAGACGCAAATAATGATAGATGAGTTTCAATCACTCAACGCCCAGAGCAATGAGCGATCTTTAGAAATCGCAAAAATACTGATCAAGGCAGCAAAAGAGACTCATGCTGTTATTTCAAGATCTGAAGCAAGATGCACCGCTGCACGAAACAGTATGGCAACACACGATAAGGAAACCATGTGGCGAACGCTTCAGGAATACATCAGTTACTACGCCGGTTTTATTAATAGTATGACTATGTTGACCGGGATCGGGCTTCAGCGGGTCAACAGGGAATTCTATGACCGGGTTACTGCGGTTGATATAGAGTATCAACTGCAAATCATAATTGGATTTGTATATGCCAAAGAAGCGCTGGACAGTGTATTCAAAGAAACATATAAGCAATGCGTGAAAAAGCTTTTGAAACAAAGCAAACTGTTCGACGACAATGAGCTGAAGCGTCTGCTCATATAAGCCCACGGATATACCGTGTACGCCCAAAAGGGCGCACTACTCCCTCGGCCTAATCGAGATAGGTCTTTCACTACTACAAAATCACATGGCACTGGAGGAACTGATATGGCTGCAATCAATGAGCTGCTCCGTCAGATAGAAGATAAGAATCTTCGGGAACGGCTTGAAAAGGAAATTGCCGAGCTCAGCAAGCAAAAGAAGTTTGGGCTTGTGTTTGAGGATCACATCCCGGAGCGTACGCCGTTATATGGGATTGAGATTCGCAAAGGTACATTGGTCGCAGTCAAGGGTGAGGATATTCGTGATGTGTATGTGGTGACATCCATCTCTGATGGGATCGCGCAATGCATGAGCAAAGCCACAAGAGAAACGATCGAAAAGCCTTTGGACACGTTGGTGGCTGTCGCGCAATTTGGCGAACCTATTTTTCCCTCTCTGATTCCAATGGGAAAAGTAGAAAATGCCCCGGACAGCCAGCTTTGGCACACGCTGATTGAGGCAGACAACTACCATGCGCTGCAACTTCTGGAATACCTCTATCCGGGGCAGGTGGACTGTATCTACATAGACCCGCCTTACAACACGGGAGCGCGGGACTGGAAATACAACAATGACTATGTGGATGCCACCGACAGCTACCGACACAGCAAATGGCTCTCCATGATGCAGCGGCGGCTTAAAATCGCAAAGAGGCTTCTCAACCCCGAAAACTCAGTATTGATCGTCACTATTGATGAGAAGGAGTATCTGCATCTTGGGTGCCTGCTGGAAGAAATGTTCCCAGAAGCGCGGATACAGATGATTTCAACCGTTATCAATCCAAAAGGCAATAGACGGGATAATGAATTTTCCAGATGCGAGGAATATATCTACTTTGTCTATTTAGGTAACTCTAAAATATTCACAAATGGCTCTGATATGTTGCGAGAAGTGGATGAGGATGTGGATGAGAGCGGAAAAGGAAGCTCAATACGCCTACGCGCGTTATTGAGACAGGCGAGCAACCATGGGAAACGAAGTGATCGCCCCAACTTGTTTTATCCTCTTTTGTTTGAAAGCAATACGGGGAAATTCATGGGGCATGGCCCAGTCCTTTCTATATCAGATGATAGAAATAATTATATAGCGCCAGAAGGTGCTGTAGCAATGTGGCCTATTGGTGCCAACGGTACAGAACTTACATGGAATCTGCAACCATCTACTTTGATGGAGAAATATCGTCAACATTTTTTGAGCTTTGGACGATGGGACGGAAAGCAACGGACAGGCTATTATTTATCAGCAGGACAGGAAGAAAACTTCAAGAATGGAATGTATGATATTGTTGGGCAAGACCAGGACGGAGCTTACATTATAAAGTTAAAAGCAACAGAAGAAAGAGATGTCCGTCCAATGACGATCTGGCATAAAAAGTCTCATTCTGCAAGTGAGTATGGAACAACTCTACTCAATAATATATTTCATGATAGACGGTTCTCTTTCCCAAAGTCTCTATATGCTGTCCATGATGCGATTCGCTTCTTCGTAGCCAACAATCCTGACGCCCTCATCGTCGATTTCTTTGCCGGTTCAGGCACAACGCTTCATGCGGTCAACCTCCTGAACGCAGAGGACGGAGGCAATCGTCGGTGTATCTTGGTAACGAACAACGAGGTCTCTGACGAGGAAGCAAAGTCGCTTAAAAAACGGGGGCTCCAGCCCGGCGACGAAGAATGGGAAAAGCTCGGCATTGCCCGCTATGTTACATGGCCCCGGACGGTGTGCAGTATTGAAGGGCATGATATAAACGGCGAGCCGCTGAAAGGGGATTATCTCGGCACAGAGCTTGCCATGAGTGATGGCTTTGCCGCCAATGTGGAATACTTCAGACTCGGTTTTCTGGATAAAAGCAGCGTTGCTTTGGGTCAGCAATTCCGGGAAATCCTCCCCATGCTGTGGTTGAAATCCGGCGCTGTCGGCCCGCGTCCTATTCTGACGGGTGAGGGCTTGCCCGATATGCTGATTCTGGAAGGCAGCAACTTCGCTGTGCTGATCGACGAGCGGTATTTTGGTGCGTTTCTGCGAGAACTTGACGCGCACTCAAATGTTGAGCATGTTTACCTTGTTACCAACTCTGAGGACGCTTACCGGGAGATGAGCGAGCGCATCTCGGTGCCCCATGTGACGCAGCTCTACCGGGATTACATTGACAATTTTGTTATCAGCAGCAGGAGGAACTGACAATGAGAGAAAAGCTGTTTGGATTTCAGGAGGATGCCCTGGCGGACCTCCATAAGAGGATCAAAAGTGCCCACTCCATGCTGTTGTCCGAAACGGAAGAACAGGTGATCATCTCCTTTTCCGCACCGACAGGATCGGGGAAAACCATTGTCATGACTGCACTCTTTGAGGAACTGCTCTACGGCAATGCGGAGATGCCGGGCGACCCGGACTCTATCATTGTGTGGCTCTCGGATATGCCGGAACTAAACGAGCAGTCCCGCCGTAAAATTGAGGGAAAATCAGATAAAATACGGGTGCGCTATCTCCACACGATTGATTCCACGTTCAGCAGTGAGTACCTGGAGTGCGGCAATATCTATTTTCTGAATACGCAAAAGCTCGGCAGCGACAAGCTCCTGACACATAGATCTGACACGCGGCAGTACTCCATTTGGGAGACTTTGACCAACACGGCGAGGGAGTATAAGGACAAGCTGTATCTGGTGATCGACGAGGCCCACAGGGGCACAAATATGTCCGCCAAAGCGGAAAATTCAGCGCAATCCATCATGCAGAAGTTCATCATGGGCAGTAAGGAGGACGGCCTATGCAAGATGCCGCTGGTGATTGGCGTCACAGCCACCCCACAGCGTTTTCATAAACTGATAGAGAACACGGAATCGCCGGAGCTGAAGGTCGTCATCAAGCCGGAGGATGTGCGCAGCTCAGGGCTTTTGAAGGATCGTATTGTCATTCACTTCCCGGAAATGGCAATCAATGCGGATATGACCATGTTCCGTGGCGCTGTCGCCAGTTGGCAGCACATGTCAGAACAGTGGGCCAATTATGGCAATGCAGAACGCGAAAAAGGTGACCGCTCCGAAAAAACTGTAAAGCCTGTGCTTGTAATCCAGGTCGAGGACGGAAATGAGAAGACGGTCAGTGGGACTGAACTGGAATCCTACTTACAGGCGCTGGAGGAACAGCTTGGCCGCCGTCTTGAGGACGGTGAGGTTGTCCACTGCATGGACAATAAGAAACTATTGACCGTGGGTACATGGAAAATCCCATATATGGAGGCATCCCGCATTGAGGAAAGTGAGCGGGTCAATTTCGTCATTTTCAAAATGAGCTTGTCTACCGGATGGGACTGTCCCCGCGCTGAGGTTATGATGTCCTTCCGCAGCGCGCGGGACTATACCTATATTGCTCAGCTTTTGGGGCGAATGATCCGCACACCGCTGGCCAGGCGCATACCGTCTAACGACGAGCTGAATGAGGTCAATCTGTTCCTCCCGTATTACGACGAGGAGACGGTCAAGGAGGTTATTGATGCCTTGCAGCGCGGCGAGGATATGGTTCCGGCAGAGACCGTCACAAACCGCACGGGAGTCACTTATTACCGGAACACGCAGTTTGCCGATGTTTTTGCGGACATGGACGGGCGGCTTATCATATACCGCATTGACACAGTCAGAAAAATGTCCCCGCTTCGTCGTTTGATGCAGTTTTGCCGCGGCATCAAGGATGATATGATCGACATCAACATCCACCACGACACGCAGAAGGCTGTCGTTCAGCTTATGGAATCAGAGGTCGAAAGCATCAAAGCTGCCGGAGAGTATGACGCTCTCGCGCAATCCATCACAGGCTTCAATCTGAAATCGTTGATTTTTGATTATGGGAATAATGCCTATCATATGGATGAAGCTGACCATGTGACAGTGACGGAATTTGATATTGATCGCTACTTCAAGGTTGCCGGGAAGAAGCTCGGAGACGGCCTTGATTATGCCTACTGGATCGACAGACACAACCAAGGTTATAAAGACATAGATGCCAAAATTGAAGTGGTTGTCCTGACTGGGCATGACGTTGCCATGCGGCGAATCAATGATTGGTGCGAGGACAAGTTTGCGGAGCTTTACAATCACTATAGGAGCAAAATCGGAAAGCTGACGGATGTTCGGAGGCTGGAATATGAATGCCTCTCCGATGCCACTGACAGGCCACAGGATGTAGACTGGCATTTCCCCGTCAGCGTCGGATTTTCTGTTGGTACAGATAGTAGGCCATATGAGAAGCATCTCTATGTCGGGAAGGATGGAACATTTGCCACCACCCTCAATACATGGGAACACGAGCTATTACAGGAGGAAATCGAGAACGGCGCTTATGCGTGGCTGCGCAACCTTGACCGCAAGCCGTGGACGCTGTGCATTCCCTACCGTCAGGGTGGGAAGATCCATCCCATGTACCCGGATATGCTGATCGTAGAGAAAACCGGGGATGAGTTTGCATACAGCATTTTGGAGCCGCACGATCCAAGTCGAACCGACAATGTAGCAAAGGCTGTGGGTCTTGCGGAGTTTGCCGAAAAGCACCAATTCACCTATCACCGAATCCAACTCATCCGCAAAAAACTCGGCGCGGATCATAGGGAGCATTTCTATCGCTTGGATATGGCAAAAGTGCAGATCAGAAACAAAGTGAAAGCAGTCACCAGTGATACGGAGTTGGATGTGATATTTGAAGAAGAAGCTGAGACTGAGGTGTAATTTGAGTGCAAAGCAAGCGAATAGTTTTGGCTAATCAATTAAGGGTCATACTGAAGACGTAATAAATTTAAAGGAGATGAACAAATCTTTGCAATTATTAACTTATATGGAAGCTGTAGATATGACGGCAAAGCCAGAAGCAGAACGTGCAAAGTTCATTTGCTTCTACCACTACAAAGAGGATGCGATAACGTCATTTTCAATGGCAAATATCTCTCAATGGTTGGAAGAATGTGGTTTCAGCAAGCCAAATACATCCCGCCTAAAGGGGTATTTGACCAAAGGAAAAGATAAAGTATTTTTCATATCAAAAGCACACAACAACGCTTTAGAATTTATCCCTGCCGTATTGCAAGGTATGGAGCGGGACTACGGTGCCTTGTGGATGGATACCGTGACCATTGAATCTCATGATGAGTTGATTGAAGAGGCAAAATTTTGTGGTAAACGTCCATTTTTGACCCGGCTGATCCAGCAGATTAATTTCACCTATGGCAAGAACTGCTTTGATGCATGTGCCGTTTTAATGCGCAGACTTTTTGAAGTCCTTTTGGTATTGGCTTATCAACACAAAGGTATTGAAGCAGACATAACCAAAGCAGATGGCAGTCACAAGATGTTGGAAGGCATTGTAAAAGATGCAGTACAAAACGGCAAACTTGGAATTCCTGCGCGAATATCCAAGAATTTCGATGCATTCCGTGAAGTTGGTAACAATTCTGCTCACAGCATTACATATACCGCAGGAAAACTTGATATTGACAAGATTGCCCGAGATTATCGCGTAATGATGGAAGATTTATATAACCGGGCTGGATTAATGTAAAATGTAAGGAGAAGTAAAATGAGTGATATTTTGAAGCTGAAGTATAAAATAGGAGAAATCGAATTCGAGGTGGAAGGGGCTGCCGATGCGGTTGAACAACAACGAATCAACTTTATGAATGCAGTTTTGCCTGTTGCAGCTGAAGTGATGGTTCGTACACAGACGGCCGCAAGTAATCTCCCCTACATCGAGGCTTCTCCGCAAGCATTAATGCTCAATGATAAGGCGGGAGATGAGGCCGAAATAGCAATATCACAGGTTGAAAATGATCTTTCGCGTACAAGCCTTGCTGCATTCTTGAAGCAGTTTGGACCGCTTACGGAGCAGAACTTTATATTGTTCTCAGCATTTTTTGATGAAAAGAAAAACGGAAGAAAACAGTTCTCAAGTGAAGATGCGAAGCGCTATTACGCAGAGGCTAGACGCCAGATTCCTAAAAATGTTAGTATGGCAATTCACCGACTTGCTGAAAGTGGTTATATTATGGACGCGCCTAAATCAGAAGATGCAAAAAGCGGGAATTGTTATATGCTAACCGAACAGGGGATATCTTACATTGATACCTATGTCCCAAAGGAAAACACTGGTGAGAAAAAGGTGCGCTCTAAAGTAAGAAAGACCACTTCTGAAATTTCCGAAGCATACGTCCATATTACTGCCGATGATTTGAATGTTACTGCCTATCCTCCCATAAAAAATCTTTCTGCGACAAAAGAGCAGGTTATCATGGCAATGTATATAGTTACTAACGAAGGTAAAGGAGAATGGTTCACAGTTGATGACGTAATCCATTTACTTGTCACGGTTTTTGACGTTTCCGCAAATTACGACATGGTAAATGGCGTATTCCAAAGAAATAGAAGTATGTTCGCCGTGGAAAATAAGCAAAATAACAAAAAGGTTTTACTGAGAAGGTTGCTTTCAGGCGCAAAAGACTTCGCTGTTTCAATCATTCAGAGGAAGCAATAAATAATTGTCCTCCGAAAAGTTCTGTTGCTTTTTCTAATAATATGTGCTTTTTAAAATCCGGGTTGACAACAGCCCGGATTTTGTGTATACTATGATTAACCCGAAAAGGAGGTCTCGTAAAATGAAACAACTGGGTAACAGGCTTCGGACTTTGCGGGAAAGCATCAACATTTCACAGTCCAAGTTAGCGGAGATCCTTGGTTCTACGCAGTCCAGCATCAACCGCTATGAGAACGGTCAGGCAACACCGACTGTTGCACTTCTGCGGAAATATGCGGACTATTTTGACGTTTCTATGGACTACATCTTTGCCCGTTGTGATGTGCCGCAGGGAAAGCTGTATCAGGCAGTACCTCCCGTTTCAGATGACAACCCGGAATTGCAGAAATTCGTCGAGATGTGTTTCGATCCGGGTTCGCCCATGAATGAGCGGTTGAAGAACACCTTGATTCGGATGTTGGAGGGGAGTGTGCAGGCATGAGCGAAGAATTAACCCCTAAAATGAGTCAATTTGACAAGATTATTTCCATCATCGATCAGGCCCGCAGTCGTGCTCTGAAAGCG
This sequence comes from uncultured Lachnospiraceae bacterium, assembly GCA_947600145.1. Taxonomy (GTDB): domain Bacteria; phylum Bacillota; class Clostridia; order Lachnospirales; family Lachnospiraceae; genus UBA3402. The sequence continues at coordinate 29,153 of CANQGA010000007.1, forward strand.
GTCAACGCTGAGCTTATCCGGATGTATTGGGATGTGGGAGAATATCTCTCCGATCTGTGCGCATCGTCAGGCTTTGGCGACAAGGTAATCGACGAGGTCGCCGCTTACATTGCCGAACGTAACCCCGGCGTCAAAGGCTTCAACCGCCGTGGGCTTTATCGGATGAAGCAGTTTTATGAAACCTACAAGGACGATGAATTTGTGTCAGCACTGCTGACACAAATCAGCTGGACTAATCACCTTCTGATCATGTCTGGCTCAAAGTCCACCGAAGAACGGCATTTTTACATGGCGCTCTGCGTAAAGGAGCACTATTCTTCCCGCGAGCTGGAGCGCCAGATGGACAGCGCCTACTATGAGCGGTATATGCTGTCCAACCAGAAGCCGCTTCCGAATCTCGTAACAAAGGATGTGCGAAACAGTATCCTGGATTCCTATGTGCTGGAGTTTCTTGACTTGCCGAAGGATTACTCCGAGCGCAATCTGCGAAAAGCAATTATTGCAAATTTAAAGGACTTCATTTTGGAATTTGGCAGGGATTTCTCCTTTATCGGTGAGGAATACCGCATCCAAGTTGGCGGGCAGGACTTTTATATTGACTTGCTTTTCTACAACCGGGCGCTGAGCTGTCTGGTGCCTGTGGAGCTGAAAATCGGAAAATTCAAGCCGGAGCATATCGGTCAGATCAACTTCTATCTGGAGGCGCTTGACCGGGATGTGAAGAAGCCCAACGAAAATCCCAGCGTAGGTGTAATCCTATGCGCTGCCAAGGACGATGCGGTCGTTGAGTATGCTCTCAGCCGCAGCACTTCACCCACGCTGGTATCGAGCTATACCGAGCACCTGCCGGATAAGAAGCTGTTGGAGGAAAAGCTCCGTGAATTGACTGACCTTGCGCTGGAGATGGGAGAGGTCGAAGAAACGGATTGACGTGCGTATCTTGGAGCGTTTGGTGCAAGTAGAGCGGTAGAATTACACCAAAACCCGACAATGCCGAACTATCAGGGGATGGTAAAGGAAGTGATGAAAACATGAAGCCAACATATAATTCCGATCTTATTCCCCTTAGAGATTGGATTCGCGATGTTAACAATCACTTGAAGATGGGGCAGCAGGTAATCGTGAACACAAACGACTGCTTTCAAATTCAGGAGGCTATACAACGAATCGTACATGAAATAAAGTATGAATATTCTTTCTTGAGTTCCGAGCTATATGTTATCCAAAATAATTTGTTTAATTTCATGGTCAATCCTCCCGCTATAAACACAGCATCATTTGGGGAATTGTTCCTTGCTGTTGAGCAAATAATCAATGAGCCGATAAACACTCGTTTTTGGAACGATATTCACCCTGATATTGTACGAGTTTCTAAAGCGCTGTATTGTGATGGACACTTTGGTGCGGCAGCAGATAAGGCTGTTATAGAGATTGAAACAAAGATGCGGGAGCTGTTCAGAAAATATAAACCAGGGGCAATAGTCCCTAAGGATTCGGATGCTTTGATCGACGCTCTCTTATCAGATAATGGGCTTCATCATTTTTGTGATACTACAGAAAAGAGCGGGCAGAATTACCGGAAAGGGATTCATCAGCTTTTTAAAGGGGCGTTTCTTGCATACAGACATCCGAACCTGCACGAAAATCTGCCGTGTACCCAGCAAGAGGCTTTTGGAAGAATTGTTTTGGCAAGTCAACTTATGTTTGTGTTGACAGCAGAGGTGAACCCATGATGAAAGCCGTCATATATGCCCGCTATTCCTCCGACAACCAGCGGGAGGAAAGCATCGAGGGACAGATCCGCGAGTGTACTGCCTTTGCTGAGAAAAACGGGATCACCATTCTGCGGCACTACATTGACCGCGCCTTCTCTGCCAAGACGGACAACCGCCCGGAGTTTCAGAACATGATTAAGGACAGTAGTAAGCGGCTGTTTGATATGGTCATTGTCTGGAAGTTGGACAGATTTGCCCGGAACCGATATGACAGCGCCCGGTACAAGGCCACGCTGAAAAAGAACGGCGTCAAGGTGGTATCCGCCACCGAGGTTATCTCTGACGGTGCGGAGGGCATCATACTGGAAAGCGTTTTAGAGGGCTATGCCGAATATTACTCCGCCGACCTCTCCGAAAAGGTCATCCGAGGTATGACAGAAAACGCATTGAAAACCAAATACAACGGTGGAACACTGCCCATCGGCTATCAGATCGACAGCGACCAATATTTTCAACTCGACCCGTTGACCTCCCCATTTGTGTTGGAAGCCTTTAAGCGTTATGCTGAGGGAGCTACCATGAAAGAGATCCGTGACTGGCTCAATGAGCATGGGGTAAAAAACAGCCGGGGACAGGAATTGACCTACAACAGCGTTCAGCATCTTTTAAAAAATCGACGTTACATTGGGGAGTATACCTACCGGGATATTGTCGTGCCGGACGGCATCCCTGCCATCGTACCTCAAGATCTGTTTGATCGTGTGCAGGAAAAGATGGCGAAAAACAAAAAGGCCCCAGCCCGCCACAAGGCCGAGGACGATTACCTACTGACTACCAAGTTGTTTTGTGGTTACTGCGGAGCCTATCTCTGCGGTGAAAGCGGGACAAGCCACACAGGAAATGTCCATCACTATTACAAGTGTGTTTCTGTCAAGAAAAAGCGAACTGAATGCCATAAGAAGCCGGTCAAGAAAGAGTGGAGCGAGGATTTAGTCGTCACCGAAACCATGAAGATGCTCAGTGACGATGCTGTAATAGAAGCCATAGTGTCCATGCTGATGGACTTGCAGGACAGGGAGAATGTAAACCCGCCTCTATATGAACAGCAGCTCCGGGAAACGGAGACCGCCATTCAGAATATGCTCAACGCCATCCAGCAGGGTATCCTCACCAAATCCACCAAGGGACGGTTAGATGAATTGGAGAAAACAAAAGAGGAATTAGAAACTCATATCGCCTGCGAGAAATTGGCGAAGCCCAAGGTCAGCGCCGAATTCATGACATTTTGGCTCCACCGCTTCCGCGAGCTGGACGTGCGGCAGAAGTCCCACCGCAAGATGCTGATCGACACGTTCATCAACGCAATTTTCCTATACGATGACAAGATGGTGATTACGTTCAACTACAAGGAAGGTGCAACAACTATTACTTTTGCCGACCTTAACGTTGCTCTGGCAACACAGAAAACCGGTTCGGATTTGGATTGCTCAACTGCATCAAAAAAGCACGCGACCGCGTGCCTTTTTGTTTTTCTGCGTTTTCCGTATACCCCGCCCACGGCGCCGCGCCGCGTCATTTGCAGCGGATGCTGATCCCGTTCACTTCCACCTTGTCGCTGACCGCGATCACGATGCACTGGCGGCCGTCGATGACGCGGGTCTCCACCATGCCGGCGGCTTCCGGCTTCACGCGGATGACCACGTCCGGGGTCTCGATCTGAAATGATCTCGTGCTGGCCACGTTGGCCGCCATAAAGGACGTCTTCTCGCCGGCCCGCTCATCGTAGTGGTAGTCGAACTCTTCCAGCAGATCGTCGGAGACGCCGCTCTCCTCGAAGATCCGTCGGACCTCCTGCTTCCCGAGCGCTAACGGCTCCGGCTCGTCCCTGTATTCTTCCAGCTTCTCATTCAGCGTCTCGTGGATGCTGCGGACCACGCTGTAATCGCACTCCTCGCCCAGCGTATCCTCGATCAGCGACCGGAAGGTCTCCTTCTGCGCCTTCGCCGGCAGCGGGATCTGCCCGCAGCCGAACATTTCCCGGATAAAATCTTCCTGCAGCTGGGCTGCGTCCTTCGTGTAGTAGAGCAGACTGTGGATGTCGGTATAACGGTCGCTGAAGGCCGGGAACAGAAAGCCCTTCATCGGCATATCCACGATCCAGTCCTGGATCCGGTTCTCGATGCAGTTCTTCTCCTCGTTGTAGCCCAGACCCGGCTTGGAGAGCTTTACAGGGCAGATGCTGCCCAGAATGTACTCGTAGACATTGTCCGAGGCGTCGTACATCTGCGTGCCGTCGCTGGCCTTGCCCGGCACGTCGTAGGCCGCGTGGATCAGGATGATATAGTAGTTCTCTCCGTAATGGAAGTTCTCAATGACGCGGTTATAAAACTGTTCGGTCAGCTCGTCGTCCTTAAGCTTACTGTTCCTGAGCTTCAGCAGGAACTCCTGCCGTCCGCCTTCCCGCTCTTCCTCCAGCGGGAAATCCAGATTGATCAGGTTCTTTCCCACGGAGCCGGACAGGGTCTTTTTGAAAATGGCAAGATATTTGTAAGCGTCCTCCTCCGGAATGGAGAGGAACGCTTCCCTGAGCGTCGTCCGGACGTTCTTCTCCGCGTCCACGTAGCAGCCGCAGATGCGGGTGACGGTGCAGCGGTCCGGGGTAAACTGGCGGCGGATCTCCGCGATCTCTTTTTTATTCATACATGCATACCTCTTTCGTGTCTGGCTTTTTCGTGTCTGGCGGACCGGCGCGGCCGCTGTTGCACTGGATTTTTGAGCAAAAAGAAAGAGCGCGAGACGGGATTCGAACCCGCGGCCCCCACCTTGGCAAGGTGGTGCTCCACCCCTGAGCCACTCGCGCTTAATGATCTCTGCCGCCTGCTTTCAGCGACGGAATTCATTCTATCACATCTTTTCACGAAAATCAAGTACTAATGTCTAAGTTTTTTTGCGGGATTTATATTTTCATTCATTTCATTCTTTTTTAATGGGATTTTCGGAGGAAACTTTGAGGAAATGTGGACAAATCGGAAAAGATTGGTTATAATGGTTGATAGTTGGCGGCGGGCCGACTTTTCTGAATGCCGTTCTGTATGGCGGGACGCGGGTTTTCCGGGAAGGAGACGATATGCGATATAAGAGATCGGTATTCCGCAGCCTTGCCATGGTGACGCAGCTGGGACTGTGCGTACTGACACCGGTGCTTCTGGGGATCGCGGCGGGCCGCTTCCTTGACGCCCGGTTCGGGACGAAGACGACGCTGGTCCTGCTTGTCCTTGGCGTGCTGGGCGGCGGCCGGGGAGCTTATCTGACGGCGAAGCGGATCATCGAGCAGGAAGCCCGGGAGGAGAAGCGGGAGCGGGAGCGGCGGATGCGGGAGGTACTGGCGGACGCCGGCGGCTCCGCGGACAGGCCGAAGCGGCCCAGCAGGATCCGGACGGCAGACGCGGCTGAGAATGAGACGGCAGCGCGGACAGCGCCGCAGACGCCGCATGGGGAGGATTCCGCATGACGAAGGAGATCAGACGCCTGGTGGCGGAGATGTGCGTGGGGATGTTCCTCTATGTGCTGGCCCTGGGGATCCTGGCTGTGATCTTCAGGCGCGGGCTGGCCGGTATGGGATTCGCCCTGGGGCCGGTGCTTTTCGGGCTGCTGGCGGGATTCATCGCCGATGCGGCGATGCTTGTTCATATGGCTGTTGTGGCGGAGAGGGCGACGGACAGCCGGGACGCGGGATATGCGAACCGCATCACGGTGGTGCAGTCGATGCTCCGCAAGGTAATATTCATTGTGGTTTTGTTTTTCCTGGGGAGCAGGCCGCAGATCGACGCGGTGGCGATGATCATCGGGGCGCTTGGACTGAAGATGGGAGCGTTTCTGCAGCCGACAGTGCACCGGGTGATCGCGGGAAAGAATGCGCCTGATACAGAGCTCCCGGATGGATCGGAGATTACCTTTAGGGAAAGGAGGAAAGAGTATGGGAATGATGAAGATTCCGATGATCGCGCATGAGCCGGATTTCATGATCCACGGCGTGCTTAAGTACCACGCCTTCGGTCAGGAGCTCTGGATCTCGGACACGACCGTGGGCGCGTGGATCATCACGGCGGTGCTTCTGCTGTTCGCCTTTTTTGTCAGCCGGAAGCTTAAGACTGTCAGCGAGAGCGACACGCCGGGGCTTCTGCAGAGCGGGCTGGAGATCGCGATGGAAGCCCTGGAGAATATGACCGCGGGCATTCTGGGAGCCAATAACCGGCGTTTCATGAACTACATCGGAACCATATTTTTATTCATACTGCTCTGCAATTTAAGCGGACTTGTGGGCCTCAGGGCCCCGACGGCGGACTTCGGCGTCACGTTCCTTCTGGGACTGTTCACGTTCTTTATCGTGAACTACCAGGGACTTAAGAACAGGGGCGTGAGGCATTTCACCAGCCTGTTTGAGCCGATCCCGGTCCTGTTCCCGATCAATCTGATCGGCGAGTTCGCCAACCCGATCTCGATCTCGCTGCGTCTTTTCGCGAATCTGCTTTCCGGCGTGATCATCATCGGTCTGTGGTACGGCATGATGCCGTGGTTTATGAAGATCGTACTGCCTGCGGCTCTGCATGTGTACTGCGATCTGTTCTCGGGAGCGATACAGACATACGTTTTCTGTATGCTGACTATGGTTTATATTAACGACAAAATGGAGTAGGAGGTAGAATATGAACATTTCAGGACAGGATTTCATCTATGGTTGTTCCGCCATCGGCGCCGGCCTGGCGCTGATCGCAGGTATCGGCCCCGGCGTAGGCCAGGGGATCGCGGCCGGTCAGGGCGCGGCTGCAGTCGGCCGCAATCCGGGCGCCAAGTCTGACATTACATCCACCATGCTTTTGGGCCAGGCGGTCGCTGAGACCACCGGTCTGTACGGCCTGGTCGTAGCCATCATTCTGATGTTCGTGAAGCCCTTCGGTTGATCGGAGGAGTCTGACAGGAACAGGAAGGAGGCTCTGATACATTGGAAGGACTTAACAGATTAATAGGTTTTGATCCGCAGCTGCTTTCCGAGATGTTTTTTACTGCGATCAATATTTTCGTCCTGTTCTTCGGGCTGTCCTATCTGCTGTTCAATCCGGTGCGCAATATCCTGGAGAAACGGCGCCGGAAGGTGGCCGAGGAGCTTCAGAACGCGGCTGACGATCAGAAGACGGCCGCCGAGCTGAAAGCGGAGTATGAGGCGAAGCTTCGCGACGTGTCGAAGGAGGCCGACGCGATCCTGGAGGAGGCGCGCCGCAAAGGCAAGGCCAGAGAGGCGGAGATCATCGAGGAAGCGAAGGCAGAGGCCGCCAGGATCATCGCGCGCGGAAGCCGCGAGGTGGAACTGGAGCGCAAGAAGGCGTTAGACGACATGAAGCAGGAGATCGTATCCATCGCGTCGCTTATGGCGGGCAAGGTCGTCTCCGCGTCCATCGATACCACGGTGCAGGATTCCCTGATCGAGGAGACTCTGAAGGAAATGGGTGAGAGCACATGGCAAAGTTAGTATCGAAGGTATACGGCGACGCGCTTCTGGAAGCGGCTCAGGAGAAGGGGACGCTGGACGCGGTCTATGAGGAGGTCTGCGCGCTCTGCGGCATTTTCACGGAGCATACGGATCTGATCCAGCTTCTGAACCACCCGCAGGTGGTGAAGGAGGAGAAGCTTCAGATCGTTGAGAACGTCTTCGCCGGCCGGGTCTCGCCGGAGATGCTGGGATTTCTGACCACGGTGGTGGATAAGGGGAGACAGACGGAGATCCCCGCCATTTTCCGCTATTTCATCGCCAGGGTGAAGGAGATGAAGGGGATCGGCATCGCGCAGGTGAGCACGGCGGTCGAGCTGTCCGAAGCGCAGAAGGCGCAGGTTGAGAGCAGGCTCCTTGAGACCACTGCTTACAAATCCTTCGAGATGAGCTACCGGGTGGATCCGTCGCTGATCGGCGGCATGGTGATCCGGATCGGGGATCGGGTTGTGGACAGCAGTATTAAGAACAGACTGAATGATCTGAGGAAGCAGTTGTTGGAGGTGCAGCTATGAATTTGAGACCGGAAGAGATCAGCTCCGTGATCAGGGAGCAGATTGAGAAATATTCGACCCGGCTTGACGTGTCCGATGTGGGCACCGTGATCCAGGTGGCCGACGGCATTGCCCGTATCCACGGTCTTGAGAACGCCATGCAGGGAGAGCTTCTGGAATTTCCGGGAGAGGTCTTCGGCATGGTGCTGAACCTGGAGGAGGACAATGTGGGCGCGGTTCTGCTGGGCGATACCAGTAAGATCCGCGAGGGCGATACGGTGAAGACCACCGGCCGTGTGGTGGAGGTTCCGGTAGGCGACGCGCTGACCGGACGCGTCGTCAATTCCCTGGGGCAGCCCATCGACGGCAAGGGCCCCATCGAGACGGACAAATACCGCCGCATCGAGCGCGTGGCCCACGGCGTCATCGAGAGGAAATCCGTTGACACGCCGCTGCAGACCGGCATCAAGGCCATCGACGCCATGATCCCGATCGGCCGCGGACAGCGTGAGCTGATCATCGGCGACCGCCAGACCGGCAAGACGGCCATCGCCATTGACACGATCATCAACCAGAAGGGCGAGAACGTCCACTGTATCTATGTAGCCATCGGACAGAAGGCGTCGACGGTGGCGAATATTGTAAAGACGCTGGAAGAATTCGGCGCCATGGATTATACCACGATCGTGGTGTCCACCGCGTCCGACCTGGCTCCGCTGCAGTACATCGCGCCTTACGCCGGATGCGCCATCGGCGAGGAGTGGATGGAGAACGGCGAGGATGTGCTGGTCATTTATGACGATCTGAGCAAGCACGCGGCGGCGTACCGCACGCTTTCCCTGCTGCTGAAACGTCCCCCGGGGCGCGAGGCGTATCCCGGCGACGTGTTCTACCTGCATTCCAGGCTTCTGGAGCGGGCGTCCCGTCTGTCGGATGAGCTGGGCGGAGGGTCGTTAACGGCCCTGCCGATCATCGAGACCCAGGCGGGCGACGTGTCCGCGTACATTCCGACCAATGTGATCTCCATCACCGACGGCCAGATCTATCTGGAGACCGAGATGTTTAATTCCGGTTTCCGTCCGGCGATCAACGCCGGTCTGTCCGTGTCCCGTGTCGGCGGCGCGGCCCAGATCAAGGCGATGAAGAAGATCGCGGCTCCGATCCG
>CANQGA010000008.1 GCA_947600145.1 uncultured Lachnospiraceae bacterium
AAGATGGATATGGACGGCGGGGCGCTGTTCGACCCGCATTTCAAGCCGGATTTCAACCCGGATCTTTTGTGCAGCGTCAATTATATCTGCCATCAGTTCGCGGTGAGCCGGGAGCTGATGGAGAAAGCCGGCGGATTCCGCAGCGAATATGACGGCGCTCAGGATTACGACCTGATCCTGCGCTGTACCGAGGCGGCGAAGGGCGTCTGGCATATCCCCAGGGTGCTGTACCACTGGCGTTGCCATCAGGGCTCCACGGCCAGCAATCCCCAGAGCAAGCTGTACGCGTTCGAGGCCGGCGCCCGTGCCATCATGGATCATTACGCGCGGGCGGGGATCGGGGCCGAGAAGGTGGAGAAAGGCGTGGACTACGGAATCTATCATACCACGTTCCGGATCGACGGCGAGCCGCTGGTCTCGGTGATCATTCCGAGCAAGGACCACAGCGCGGATCTGGATCTGTGCGTGCGCTCGGTCCTGACGAAATGTACCTATAAGAATCTGGAGATCGTGGTGGTGGAAAACAACAGCACGGATCCGGAGACATTTGCCTATTATGAGCGGATCCGCAGGGAATTCCCCCAGGTGAGCGTCGTGCGCTGGGAGCGGGAGTTTAATTACTCCGCGATCAATAATTTCGGCGTCGGACATTCCCACGGGGAATATCTGCTGTTCATGAACAACGATATTGAGCCGATCGCAGCAGGTTTCATCGAGGAGATGCTGGGCTTCGCGCAGAGGGACGACGTGGGAGCCGTCGGCGCCAGGCTTCTGTACCAGGACGGAACGATCCAGCACGCCGGCGTGGTCGTCGGATTCGGCGGCATTGCCGGGCACACGTTTATCGGGCTTCATGAGGCGGAGAACAGCTATTTCCACCGGGCCATGTGCGCCCAGGATTACAGCGCGGTGACGGCGGCCTGTATGATGAGCCGGCGGTCCGTGTTCGACGCGGCCGGCGGGTTCTCTGAGGATCTGGCGGTGGCGTTTAACGACATCGACTACTGCATGAAGGTGCGCTCATTGGGAAAACTGGTGGTATACGCGCCCTACGCGAAGCTGTATCATTACGAATCCAAGTCCAGGGGGCTTGAGGATACGCCGGAGAAGGTGGCCCGCTTTAACCGCGAGGTGGCGAAATTCGCGAAGAAATGGCCGGATATTCTGCGGGACGGGGATCCGTACTATAACCCGAATCTGACGCTGCGCAAGTCGAACTTCGCGCTGCGGGATCTTTTGAAGGAGAAGATCGGCGAGCCGTATCCGATGCCGGAGGAGATCAGAAGGCTGATGGAGGAGACGTAAGAGATGTCAGGGAAACAGGTAACAGTCATCATACCGAATTATAACGGCCTTAAGTTTCTGGGGATCTGCCTGGACGCCCTGGAGCATCAGACATTCCGGGATTTTGAGATCCTGGTGGTGGACAACGGCTCCTCGGACGGAAGCGTGGAATGGCTGAAGGAGCAGGGGATCCCGGCCGTGTTCCTGCCGGAGAACACAGGCTTTTCCGGAGCGGTCAACGCCGGCATCCGGGCCGCGTCGACGCCGTATGTGCTGCTTTTAAATAACGATACCGAAGCCGCGCCGGATTTTGTGGGCGAGCTTTACGCGGCGATCCGCCGTTCGGGGAAGATCTTCGCGGTCAGCAGCAAGATGGTCCAGATGTACCGCCGGGAACTGATGGATGACGCCGGGGATATGTACAGCCTGATGGGCTGGGCCTACCAGAGAGGCGTCGGCAGGAGCAGCAGGGGCTACAACCGTCCGATGGAGGTCTTTTCCGCCTGCGCCGGGGCGGCGATCTACCGGCGGGCCGTATTCGACGAGATCGGCCTGTTCGACGAGATGCATTTCGCCTACCTGGAGGACATCGACGTCTGCTGGCGGGCGAAGATCCGCGGCTGTCATGTGCGGTACTGCCCGAAGGCCGTGGTATATCATGTGGGGAGCGGAACCAGCGGGTCCCGCTATAATCCGTTTAAGGTCCGGCTGGCGGCCCGCAACAGCGTATATCTGAACTATAAGAACATGCCGGCGGGCCAGCTTCTGGTCAACGCTCCGCTGATCGCGGCCGGCGTTCTTGTAAAATACGGTTTTTTCCGGAAGCTCGGTTTCGGGAGGGAGTATCTGGCGGGCATGAAGGAAGGACTCGCGACGATGCGGAAGTGCCGGAAGGTTCCGTATGCACCGGACCGTCTCGTAAACTATCTGTCGATCCAGTGGGAGCTGACCGCGGGAACTGCGGTCTATGTCTATGAGTTTTTGGCGAGGCAGCTTAAGAAAGCGGCAATTGTTACCAAAAATTAAGAGAATTTTAATACCACACAGCGCGTTTTCGTGTATAATGTATGAGTCACGGCACCACATTATTTTAAGGTGAATGCTTATGATAAAGAATAATCAGCAGATGCTGAACCGGCTGCATGTCGTGCTGGATGTGCTGGTGATGGCGCTGGCCTACGCGCTGGCCTGGGGGATTCTGGTCATCCGGACCGGGCTCGTCACGCCGGATCGGGGGCTTTTGCCGCCGCAGTATTATTTTTCGGCGCTGATCGTCATCATTCCGCTGTATTTGATCTTATATACCGGCTTTCATTTGTATGAACCGAAGAGGATCCAGTCCAGGCGGTACGAATTTGCCAATATCTGTAAGGCGAACCTGTTCGGTCTGATGATCCTGGCGGTATTTTATTTTGTATTCCGCAAGAATCCGTATCTGCAGGAATTTTCCACGCGGATGGTGTTCTATTTCTTCGTGATCAACATCGTGGCGGAGACGGCGGAGCGGACGGCGATTCGGGTGCTTCTCCGCACCATGCGGGCCAGGGGATATAATCAGAAGCATATCCTGCTCATCGGATACAGCCGCGCGGCGGAGGGATTCATCGACCGGGTGACGGCCAATCCGGAGTGGGGTTACCATATCTGGGGGATCCTGGACGACCGTAAGCCGCTGGGAGAGGAATACCGGGGCGTCCGGATCATCGGCACCATCGGCGAACTGAATTCCATCCTGGAGCTGAATACGCTGGATGAGATCGCGATCACGCTGGGGATCGGAGAGTACGGACGGCTGGAGGAGATCGTGGCTTCCTGCGAGAAATCGGGCGTCCACACCAAGTTCATTCCGGACTATAATAATGTGATCCCGACGCGGCCGTTTACGGAGGACCTGCAGGGGCTCCCGGTCATCAACATCCGTCATGTGCCGCTCAACTCCACATTTAACCGGATGGTGAAGCGGCTGGTGGATATCGTGGGTTCCGTGGCGGGCATCGTTCTGTTTTCGCCGGTCATGCTGGTGACGGCCGCCGTGATCAAGCTCACGTCGCCGGGACCGCTGATCTTTAAGCAGGAGCGGGTAGGGCTTCATAACCGCCCGTTCCAGATGTACAAGTTCCGGTCCATGGAGGTGCAGAAGCCTTCGGATGAGAAGGACAAATGGACAACTCCCCATGATCCGCGGGTGACGCCCTTCGGGCGGTTCATCCGCAAGTTCAGCATCGACGAGATCCCGCAGTTCTTCAATGTGCTGAAGGGCGAGATGAGCCTGGTCGGCCCCAGGCCGGAGCGGCCGTTTTTTGTGGAGCGGTTCAAGGAACAGATCCCGAGATATATGATCAAGCACCAGGTGCGGCCCGGGATGACCGGCTGGGCCCAGATCAACGGATACCGCGGGGACACCTCCATTGCGAAACGGATCGAGCATGATCTTTACTATATCGAGAACTGGACGCTGGGGATGGATTTTAAGATCCTTTTCCTGACGATCTTTAAAGGATTTATCAACAGGAACGCATATTAGCGATGCGACAGCTTGCAATACAGAGATGAGGTTGAAACAATGAGTTTTGATTACGAGGATGAATTAGGCGGGCCGGGCTCGCAGCGCCGCGCAGGGGGGAGCGCGGGGGACTCCGGCTCCTATTACCGTCAGACAGGCGGAAACGGGGCGCGGGGAAGCCGGGCGCCGAGGCCGGCGGCCGGAAACGGAGAGCAGGGGAGCCGTCAGGCACCGAGGCCGGCGGGCGGAAACGGGGCGCAGGAAAGCCGTCAGGCACCGAGGCCGGCGGGCGGAAACGGAGCGCAGGGAAGCCGCCAGGCGCCGAGGCCGGCGGCCGGAACCGGGGCGCGGGGAGGCCAGGCACCGAGGCCGGCGGCCGGAACCGGGGCGCAGGGAAGCCGCCAGGCACCGAGGCCGGCGGCCGGAACCGGAGAGCAGGGGAGCCGTCAGGCACCGGAACAGGCGGCCGGATACAGGGCGCAGGGAGGCCAGGCACCGAGGCCGGCGGCCGGATACGGGGCGCAGGATCGTCAGCAGTATTCCGCGCGGCAGCCGGAAGAGCGCCGCATCAAGACCCGCAGGGCCCAGCCGGAGGAGATCTCGTTCAGCGACAAGGTTGCGCAGCTCAGGGAAGAAGTAAACAGGAAGAAGAAACGCAGAAGGCGCATCATTGCCATGATAGTGGCGGAGTGCCTTGTTCTGACGTGTATTTTTTCTTATGCCTATGTGAGCAGGCTCTGGAACCTGATGCCGAAGCCGAATGTAAATAAGGAGAATGTGGAGAATCCGAATATTCCGCTGGAGTCCATCAACAAGATGCAGGGCTACTGGATGGTAGCCATTTTCGGAGTGGATTCCGGAACCGGTACGTCCAGCTCCCGCGGCAATTCCTCTGACGTGAACATGATCGCATGCGTCAATCAGGACACCGGGGAGATCAAGCTTGTGTCCCTGTACCGCGATACCTATCTGAAGGTGAACGATAAGGGGACTTACCGCAAATTCAACTACGCGTATTCGGAAGGCGGTCCGGAGCAGGCTTTGAAAATGCTCAATGAGAATCTGGATCTGAACATCACCGAGTATATTATTTTCAACTGGAAAGCAGTCGCCGACGGGATCAATATCCTGGGCGGCGTGGATATGGAGATCACAAAATCAGAATTCAAATACATCAACGCGTTTATTACGGAGACTGTGCAGGAGACAGGCGTGGGTTCCCATCAGTTAAAGAGCGCCGGCATGAACCATCTGGACGGGATCCAGGCTGTGGCTTACGGCCGTCTGCGTCTGATGGACAGCGATTACCAGCGCGTGGAGAGGCAGAAGAAGGTCATCGAGGCCGCGTTTGCCAAGGCCAAGAACGCGAGTTATTCCGTCCTGAACAACATTTTGTACGTATGCCTTCAGGAAGTCATGACGAACCTGGATTTCGCTGATCTGACCAATGCGGCCCTGAACGTGACCAAATATCATATCGGGGATACGGCGGGCTTCCCGTTCGAGAAGAGCGAGGCCAACATGGGAAAGGCCAGGGGATCCTGCATTATTCCCCAGAGCCTGGCGTCCAATGTGAGCCAGCTTCATCAGTTTCTGTTCGGCGATGAGAATTATGAGCCGACGTCAGCGGTAAAGAGTATCAGCGATAAGATTTCCTCCGATTCCGGAACCTACGCGGTTCAGAGCCGGCCGTCTTCTGCGGCGGAAACGCAGACAGCCGGATCCGGGAGCACGGAGGAGGAATCCGGGGAAGAATCGGAAAGCGAGACGAGGGAGACGGAGACAGACGAGAACGGCATGATCATCGCGCCGCAGCCGGGGATCGGAGAGACGGACGAGAACGGCGATCTGATCGATGGACCAGAACCGGACGATCCGAATGAATTTGAGTCGGGATATATCCTGCCTTCGCCGGGATCTCCGGATAATAACGTACCGTCCGGCGGCCCGGGAGCGTCGCAGATGCCGGGAACCGGAAGGAATCCGGGAGACTCCCAGACCGGGAGCGGGCCGGGAGCGGGTAATGCGCAGACGCCGAACGGCAATACAGGATCGTCCGGCGCCGGAGGAAATACCGGCGTACCCAGCCCCGGCGGGAATACAGGCTCCTTCAGTCCCGGCGGTGTGACTCCGTCCGGCGGAGCGGGCTCCTCCGAAGTGCCCGGGATACCGGGAGACAATTCGTCGCCTGTCAACGGCGGACCCGGCAGCAGCGGAACGTCCGGCGGCAGTCAGGACGGCGGCGGGACATCCGGCGGTCAGGGAAGCGGCTCCGCGAACGGGCCGTCCGGTCCCGGGGAGACCGCAGGAGGTGCCGGCGACAACGGTATCATCACAGGGCCGGGAGATGCCTCTTCGCCGACTGTATCCGCAGGCCCGGGCTGAGTATGAGCACGGAACCCCATTTTCACAGTTTTATTGATTTTCTTTCACAATTCGGTCACAAAAGGCTGTTATATTAGGATCATCGAAAGAAATAAAACACAGATTTATCTGGAAAGGGGTTGTTTTATATGTATAACGAAGAAGACAGAAGCATGGATCTGAATCATCAGGAAATGCCTGGGACGGATAGAGAGAGCGAAGAGAGAGCGGATTTCACGGCAAAGGAACCGGCTCAGACAGATCAGCGGGCGCCTGAAGCGGAGCATTCTTTTGGGTATCAGCAGGAGTCCAATGAGAGCCGTGAACAGGACCGGCAGCAGCCGCAGGACGTTTTGCCGCAGAGCCAGAGGTATGCGGGACAGAGCTACGGGCAGACCGGCCAGGGATACGCGGATCAGGGTTACAGGCAGATCAGTCAGAACTACGCGGGCCAGGGTTACGGCCAGAGCGCGCAGGGATACGCGGGCCAGGGTTACGGCCAGAGCGCGCAGGGATACGCGGGCCAGGGCGGCGGCCAGAGCGCGCAGGGATATGCGGGCCAGGGTTACGGACAGATCGTTCAGCCCAATCCCAATCCGGTTCCGGCACAGAAGAAGCAGAAGAAGAGAGAGAAGAAATCCGGTATCTGGAAGAAGGCGGCCGGTATTACGGCCGCGGCGCTTCTGTTCGGATTTGTGTCGGGCGGAACAATGGTAGGCGTGAATATGCTGGCGGATTCCATGCAGCAGGAGACTGAGCCGGCGCCGTCTGTTACTCAGCCGCAGGAGCAGGTAAGCCTGTCTGATGAAGAACTGGACAAGATCGCGGGCCGCTTAAACATCAATGCGAATAAAACGGGCGCGGTAACGATGGATGTGTCAGACATTGTGGAGGGCGCGATGCCTTCAGTGGTGGCGATCAATAACACGATGCTTTACGAGAGTGTGAATCCCTGGTTCGGAAGGACCCAGACCTATGAGGTGCCCAGCGCCGGATCCGGAATCATCGTGGGGCAGAACGATACAGAGCTTCTGGTCGCGACCAATAATCATGTAGTACAGGACGCGACTGAGCTTTCTGTGGTATTCATTGACGATACAGAGCTCGAGGCGTCAATCAAGGGAACGGATCCCGAGAGCGATCTGGCGATCGTGGCAGTACCGCTTGAGAGCATTCCGGCGGAGACGATGAACAAGATCTCGATCGCTCAGCTGGGCGACTCTGAGGAGCTGAAGATCGGCCAGGGCGTGATCGCCATCGGCAACGCCCTTGGATACGGTCAGGCAGTGACGGTAGGTTATGTAAGCGCGCTGAACCGGGAAGTGAAGACGGACGGCAGCAGCAAGCGCCTGATCCAGACCGACGCGGCGATCAATCCCGGCAACAGCGGCGGCGCGCTGCTGAATATGCAGGGGGAGGTCATCGGCATCAATGAGGCCAAGTATTCCGATACCGATGTGGAAGGAATGGGATTCGCGATCCCCATCTCGCAGGCCCAGGATATCCTGGATTCCCTGATGGTCCGCCGCAGCGGCGAGAAGGTGGATGAAGACGAAGCCGGATATCTGGGTATCCAGGGAGTGACCGTGGACGATACCATGCAGCAGCAGCTGGATATGCCTGCCGGCGTCTACGTCTACCGGATCGTGGAAGGCGGAGCCGCCGAGAAGACAGACCTGCATGAGAAGGATGTCATCACGGAATTTGACGGCCAGAGGGTTGTGACGATGCTCAGCCTGCAGGAACTGCTGAAGTATTATAAGAAAGGCGAGACCGTTGATCTGGTCGTGGAGTCGCTGGAGGACGGCGAATATGTGGAGCACACGATCACTATCACGCTCGGCGGACAGGTGAGCGCGGAATAAAAGCCGGTTAGGGCTTCGGGCTGGTACCGAAGCCCGATTTTGAACCGGCCGCATGCGGAGGAAGACTGCCGGAGGCAGGCTTTTTCTGCGTTAAAAAGACAGAACAGGAGAACACGTTTGGACGGGGAAAATGCGATGATGACGGACGATATGTGCATGGAAAACGAAGGAAACGGTGACCGCGCGGACAGTGGAAGCGGCGCGGAGAACGGGAACCGCGCGGACAGCGGAAGCGGCGCGGAGAACGGGAACCGCGCGGACGGCGGAAGCGGCGCGGAGAACGGAAACCGCACGGACGGCAGGGATGATCCGTACGAGAAGATCTGCTACTCCTGCCGGCGGAGCGAGAGCAAGGCAGGTCCCATGATCAGCATGCCGGGCGGCATGTGTCTTTGCCATGACTGTATGCAGAAAGCGTTTGACACAGTGCTGAAAAACGGCGTGGATTTCTCCAGGATCCAGAATATGCCGTTCCTGAATATGAATCTGAGCGATATCTCCAAGCTGAATATCCCGCAGACAGAGATCCCCCAGAAGCAGAGGATCAGGAAGAAGGCGCCGAAGGAGCAGCCGTCCTTCGATATCAAGGATATTCCCGCGCCCCATCGGATCAAGGCCAGCCTGGATCAGTATGTGATCGGCCAGGAGAAGGCCAAGAAGGTGATCTCCGTAGCGGTTTACAATCATTATAAGCGCGTATTTGCCCAGGAATCCAGGCAGACCGGGACGGATCCGGACGATGTGGTGATCGAGAAATCCAACATCCTGATGATCGGGCCCACCGGCAGCGGCAAGACCTATCTGGTGAAGACGCTGGCCAGACTGCTGGATGTGCCGCTGGCAATCGCCGACGCCACGTCGCTTACCGAGGCCGGTTATATCGGCGACGATATCGAGAGCGTGGTCTCCAAGCTTTTAGCGGCGGCGGACAATGATGTAGAACGCGCGGAGCACGGCATCATTTTCATCGATGAGATCGATAAGATCGCCAAGAAGAAAGATATGAACAGCCGCGATGTCAGCGGCGAATCGGTGCAGCAGGAGCTTCTGAAGCTGCTGGAAGGAAGTCAGATCGAAGTTC
This sequence comes from uncultured Lachnospiraceae bacterium, assembly GCA_947600145.1. Lineage (GTDB taxonomy): Bacteria > Bacillota > Clostridia > Lachnospirales > Lachnospiraceae > UBA3402. Next base: position 9,098 of record CANQGA010000008.1, read on the forward strand.
CGGTGGGGACGAATCAGAAGAACGCCCTGTCGCCTACAGCCACGGTGAACACGGATCAGATCCTGTTCATCTGCGGCGGCGCGTTCCCGGATCTGGAGAGGATCATAAAGGAGAGGCTGAATAAATCTTCCTCCATCGGCTACCGCGCGGAGCTTAAGGACCGTTATGACGAGGATCCGGATCTTTTGGGCCATGCTGTGAACGCGGACCTGCGGGCATTCGGAATGATTCCGGAATTCCTGGGCAGGCTTCCGATCCTGGTAACGCTTCAGAAGCTGACGGAGCCTATGCTGGTGAGGATCCTGAAAGAGCCGAAGAACGCGATCCTCAAACAGTACATAAAGCTTCTGGCGCTGGACGAGGTGAAGCTGGAATTTGAGGACGAGGCGCTTGAGTGGATCGCCGGGGAGGCAATAAAACGTGAGACCGGCGCCAGGGCCCTGCGGGCCATCATGGAGGAATTCATGCTGGATATCATGTTCGAGGTGCCTAAGGACCCCGGTATCGGCACGGTGGTCATCACGCGGAGTTATCTGGAGAAGCGCGGCGGGCCGCGGATCGGAATGCGCGGTTAGAGCGCCGTCAGTTTCTCAGCGACAACAGAGATTGATAGAGATCCAGGGTACCATACCCCCATTCACGGCTGGGGTATGTGTAGCTTGGATTTCTTTTTGCCCCGCGGGTCAGATAGGCCTTCACGACGCTGTTGTTGATGTAGGGATCATTGCCGCTTACGTATCCCCAGGAATAAAGGTCGGCAGCGGCTCCGGCCGCGTGGGCGGCAGCCGCGGAGGAGCCGGTCGCGCGGATCATCGGATAGACGTCCCGGGCCGCCGGGACGCCCGGGCCATAGACATCCACGCCCGGCGCGGCCAGATCCGGTTTGACCCGGCCGTCGCGGGTATATCCCCGGCTGGAATGGATGTAGAGGCTTCCGTTTAAGTGGTTGTAGGCGCTGACCGTCACGGCGAAGGAGGAATCCGCCGGCGAGGTGACTGTCGTGAAAGGGTCGGCCCGCAGAAATACCGTGTCGTCCCGGATGAAGCCGTGAATGGGCAGCCACATATGGTAGATGCCGGTGACTGTGACCGTGGGATAGACCCGGATGCGCCAGATGCCGGGCAGCGGATCCGCAAAGCGCATGAGCGCCAGATAACTGCTCTGTCCGCCGGTGATCGTCTCGTAGACTACAGTCACGGAGGTGCCTTCTACGGGGAAACGGACGGTCTCCGTCTCGCCCGCCCGCAGCGGGATCCGTTCAATGGCTTCGCCGGAAGGGGAGACGAATCCTACCGTGTAGATCTCCGGGAGGCTGGCCCACAGTTCCACGTCAAAGCCCCGTTCTCCTTCGCCGACACGCACTTCCGCTTCATCGTAGACCGTGGTTTCTGAGATCTGTCCGACGTAATGGTGCCGCCATCCGGCCTCATTTCCGGCGGCGCAGACCGCGGAGACCCCGCGGAAGATCTGCAGCCGGTTTAGAACCTGCGCCAGCGGCGAGGTGCCGTCATGGCCTCCCTGGTTGCTGCCCAGTCCCAGGCAGATGACTAACGGCATACCGTAGCGGAACGCCAGCATCAGCAGCCAGGTTACGCCCATCATGATATCCGTGCTCTGGTACGCCTGCGCTTCCTCCTGGATCCGGTAGAATTCCCTTAAGTATTTCTTGGCCGGCTTGAGTTTGACTACGCCTAGGCGGCAGGACGGCGCCGCGCCGGTAAATTCCGCGCCCGGCTCTGCTCCCCCTGCCGCGATCCCGGCGAGGAATGTGCCGTGTCCGATCTCGTCAGTCGAAGGGACGACCGCCAGCGGATCGTCGGAGCGCAGGGCTTTATCGATATCCGGCTGCAGGAATTCGCGTCCGTAGAGGAAACGGAACGGGAATCCGTTCGGCCCGGCGATCTCCGTGCCGCCGCCGTCCAGACTCTGATCCCAGATGCCCAGGATCCGCGTGCTGCCGTCGCTTCTTTGGAACAGAGGATTTGTATAGTCGATGCCGGTGTCGATCAAACCGATGATGACGCCTTCGCCCCGGGAATTCAGCGACGGCTGCCGGAAGACGGGCAGGATGCCGGACGTCTCCATGCTTGTGCTGTCCAGCAGTCCGTAGAGGGCCGGGATGGATGAATAGGGATAATTCTGAAGGGTGACGGGCGCGATCTCATTTAAGGGCACATGAAAAATGGCGAACTCCTCGTTCACATAGCTGAAACAGCCGTTCCCGGCGATCTTTCCCAGATCGGTCAGGCTGCTGCTGCCGTGGCGGTAGATGAAATCGGCGCAATCCTCGCGGGCGGGGAAGCCGGTGCAGTCGGTCAAAGCGGGAACCTCCCGCAGCTGTTTTTATCAGTATATGCGGTTTTGATTATTAATTTTCTCTTAATGCATGATTCCCGACTGGACGGAAAAAGATATTTAGTGTATGATGGAACACAGATTTCGGGAAGGGAGGCATTTATCATGCCGTATCTGTTTTTGACGGCCGCGGCCGCTGTGATCGACCAGGGGCTGAAGGATATTGTTGAGCATACAGAAGACGACGCGTTCCCGCGGGAGTTTCCGGGCAGGAACGGGCCTGTCGCGATCTATAAAAGCCATAATCCGGGCCTGCCCTTCGGACGGCTGGCGGAGTTCCCGCAGCTGGTGCGGGAGATTCCGCTGGCGGCAGCCAGCGCGGCGGCGGGGATCCTTTTCTGGCTTCTTCCGCGCAGGGGCAGCGGGATGCAGAAGCTGGGACTTTCCCTGACCGTGGGAGGCGCGGCCAGCAACCTGTATGACCGGTTTACGCGCGGCTATGTGGTGGACTACCTGAATATCCGGGCGGGAAAGCTCAGAAAGGTTATTTTTAATCTCGGAGACGTCTGCATCCTGGCGGGTTCGGCACTCTTTTTTATCGGAGAAATGATCGCGGAGGCGCGGGAGAAGCAGTGAAATGCGGCATATGTTAGAATGAGAAAAGAAAAGCGGAGGACAGGAACATGGCAAAATATTTTGGTACGGACGGATTCCGGGGGGAAGCCAATGTGGGGCTCAATGTGGAGCACGCCTTTAAGATCGGGCGCTTCCTCGGCTGGTATTACGGCCAGAAGCGGGCGAATGGCCCGGCGAAGGTCGTCATCGGCAAGGACACAAGGCGGTCCTCGTATATGTTTGAGTACGCGCTGGCGGCGGGACTGACCGCGTCGGGGGCGGACGCCTATCTGCTGCACGTGACGACGACGCCCAGCGTGTCCTACGTGGTGCGCACGGAAGATTTTGACGGGGGGATCATGATCTCCGCCAGCCATAACCCATATTATGACAACGGGATCAAGCTGATCAATTACTACGGCGAGAAAATGGATGAAGAGACCATCATGAAGGTGGAGGCCTATCTGGACGGCTATTCCGGCGAGATTCCCTACGCTGTCCGCGAGAAGATCGGACAGACTGTGGATTACGCCATCGGAAGGAACCGCTACATCGGTTATCTGATCTCCCTGGCGACCCGCTCCTACAAAGGCAAGCGGGTGGGCCTGGACTGCGCCAACGGCAGCGCATGGATGATCGCCAAGAGCGTATTTGACGCGCTGGGGGCCAAAACCTATGTGATCGGCGACAAGCCGGACGGCCAGAACATCAACGCGGACTGCGGCTCCACACATATCGGGAATCTGCAGAAATTTGTGAAGGAGAATCAGCTGGACGTAGGATTCGCCTTCGACGGAGACGCGGACCGCTGCCTGTGCGTGGATGAGAACGGGGATGTGGTGGACGGCGACAAGATCCTCTATATCTACGGCTGCTATATGAAGGAGCTGGGCGAGCTGCAGGGCAATAAGATCGTCACGACGGTCATGTCCAATTTCGGTCTCTATAAGGCGCTGGACGCGGCCGGGATCGAGTACGAGAAGACCGCCGTCGGCGACAAGTACGTCTACGAAAATATGGTCGCCAACAATTACCGGATCGGCGGTGAGCAGTCGGGCCATATCATTTTCCGCAAATACGCCACCACCGGCGACGGGATCCTGACCGCCATCAAGATGATGGAGGTCATGCTGGAGAAAAAGCAGCCGTTAAGCAAGCTGGCGGAGCCTATGACCGCCTATCCGCAGGTGCTTAAGAATGTGCGCGTGAAGGATAAGAAAGCGGCCAGGGAGGACGCGGCGGTCGCGGCGGCGGTCGAGAGGGTCGCCGCGGCTCTGGGCGGAGACGGCCGGATCCTGGTGCGGGAGAGCGGTACAGAACCGGTGATCCGCGTCATGGTGGAAGCCGGGGACCCAAAGCTGTGCGAGGAATACGTGGACAGCGTGGTTAATACGATTATCGAAAGAGGCCATCAGGAGGCGTAATGCATGTGCGGGATCGTAGGGTTCACAGGCAGGCTGCAGGCTGCGCCGATCCTTCTTGACGGGCTGGAGAAGCTGGAATACCGTGGTTATGACTCCGCGGGGATCGCCGTGGCGGCGGGCGGAGGTGCGAGGCCGGACGGCACGGCGGAGGGCGGGGACGCGAGGCCGGACAGCACGGCGGAGGGCGGGGACGCGCAGGCCGCCGGTTCCGCGGCAGCTTTCGCAAGGCCGGACTCAGAGTCCGCGATCGAGATCGTGAAGGCGAAGGGGCGGCTGAAGGTTCTGCGGGAGATGACGGACGACGGGCGTTCCGTACCCGGCACCTGCGGCATCGGACATACCCGCTGGGCCACCCACGGAGAGCCGTCGGTGGTTAATTCCCATCCCCACTGCGCGAAGAATAAGCGTGTGGCGGTGGTACACAACGGCATCATCGAAAATTATCAGGATATCCGCGCCAGACTTACGAAAGAAGGTTTCACCTTCCTGTCGGAGACCGATACGGAGGCCGCCGCCCATCTTCTGGACAAATACTATTCCGGCGATCCGGTCGAGGCCATCGGAAAGATGATGTTCCGAATACGGGGCTCCTACGCCTTAGGGATCCTGTTCGCGGACAGGCCGGGAGAGATCTATGCCGTCCGCAAGGACAGTCCGCTGATCGTGGGCCGGTCCGAGGAGGGGAACTTTATCGCCTCCGACGCGCCGGCGATCCTCAGATACACCAGAGATGTGTGCTTTATCCCCAACCTGGAGATCGTAAAGCTGACCGGTACGGAGATCCATTTCTATAACGTGGATCAGGAAGAGGTCGAGGAAACATTTTCCCAGGTCAGCTGGGACACGGAGGCGGCGGAAAAGGGCGGCTTCGCCCATTTCATGCTGAAGGAGATCTACGAGCAGCCTAAGGCGGTGCGCGACACGGTAAGTCCGCGGATCAGCGAAGGCCATGTGAATCTGGAAGAACTGGGAATGAGTCAGGAAGAACTGGCGAAGATCTCCCGGATCCAGATGGTAGCCTGCGGCTCGGCTTACCATGTCTGCATGACCGCCAAATATATGGTGGAGCAGACGGCCAGGGTGCCGGTGGACGTTGATCTGGCCAGCGAGTTCCGCTACCGGAACCCGGTGATGGAGAAAGATACGCTTGTAGTCGTGGTCAGCCAGTCGGGCGAGACGGCGGATTCCCTGGCGGCTCTTCGGGAGGCGAAGAAGCTGGGCTACCGGGTGCTGGGGATTGTAAATGTGGTGGGAAGCTCCATCGCCCGGGAAGCGGACAGCGTGTTCTACACCTGGGCCGGGCCGGAGATCTCGGTGGCGACGACGAAGGCCTACAGCACCCAGCTGGCGGCGGTCTATCTGCTGGCCATCGGGCTGGGCCGGGCGAAGGGCGTGATCGGCGAGGCCGCCGAGAAGGAGATGACGGCGGAGCTTATGCGTCTGCCGGAGAAGATCGAGCGGATCCTGGAGGAGAAGGAGCGGATCCAGTGGTTCGCCAATAAATTTTCTTATAGCAGGGACATTTTCTTCATCGGGCGCGGCCTGGATTACGCTTCCTCGCTGGAAGGATCGCTGAAGCTGAAGGAGATCTCGTATATCCATTCGGAGGCGTACGCGGCGGGAGAACTGAAGCACGGGACGATCTCACTGATCGAGGATGGGATCCTGGTGGTCGGCGTGGCGACGCAGAGCGGACTGTTCGAGAAACTGATCAGCAACATGGTGGAAGTGAAAAGCAGGGGCGCTTATGTGCTGGGAGTGACCAGCTATGGATATTACAGCATGGAAGACGTGGCCAATTATACGGTCTATGTGCCGAAGACGATGGAATGCTTCGCGGCCAGCCTGACCGTGGTGCCGCTGCAGCTTCTGGCTTATTATATGGCCCTTGGAAAAGGGCTGGATGTGGATAAACCCAGGAACCTGGCAAAATCGGTGACTGTGGAATAAATACGGCGGACACGCGGCGTCTGCGGACAGACGGCGTCCGGGAAGGCGCGGGGACGGAACCGCCGCAAAGAAGAGGAGGATGTACATATGAAGAGGTTTAAGAGGGTAATGGCATTGGCGCTGGCATGCGTGATGGTCCTGTCTCTGGCGGGCTGCGGGGGAGCCAAGTCGAAGATCAAGGGAACGATCAGTGATTTCGAGAAGGCCTGCCAGGAACTGGATCTGGAGGCAATGCTGGACTGCGTCGATCCGACGGTCGCGGAGCCGGCGAAAGCGGGCCTAAGTCTTTTGGGGGCGCTGGCCGGCGACGAGGCGGAGATGCTGGGAGAAGTGGCGTCGGCGATCTTCGGCAGCGTGGCGGATCCGGATGAATTTCTGAGCAAGATCCGGATCAAGGCGGGAGATATCAGCGTAGACGGAGACAGCGCCACCGTGGAGGCGACGCTGTCAGCGGAAGTCGGCGGCGAGAAGATCGAGCAGCCGGCGACGATTCGGATGAAGCAGGACGACGACGAGTGGTATATCGCGGGCGTCTCGCTGCAGTAAACGGGGAGGTCAATTCTCCCCGAACGTATGGTCCAGCCGCGCGTCCAGCGGCGTCGTCCCTTCCGTATACGCCTGGAAGTTCTGGATCAGCTCCGCGGCGAAGGGGACGGCGGTCTCGTAGAGACGCAGCATCTGCGCGCAGACCGGCGCGCTTCCGGGCAGCGGCTCGGGCGTGATGACCATGTCGTGGATGCTTCTGGGACAGTGGACCAGCCGCATCAGGAACATAAGGATCCGGCGGCTTAGTGCGCCCTTCGGCGCCAGGAGCTTCAGATCTGTCCTCTGGGAGCGGATGGCGTGAAGCACCTGCCCCTTAGTGATCTCCGGAAAGAACGCGGCGATGATGCGGGCGTTAAAATGAGTGGCTTTCAGGTGTCTGATCGGGCGGAAGCGCAGCGGATCGTAACCGTCCGCTTCCATCAGGATCCTGTCGAACTCGGATTCGACGGCGCAGTGCCCCAGCGGCGTCTCGCGGGCCGTCTGTTCCACGTAAGGGTGGCAGGTGCTGTCCAGCGCGAAATGGCACAGAAAGCCATACAGATACGCCATGGACGGAGCGATATCCACGGAAGGGATCGCGCGGAGGATGTCCTCCGCCCGCTCGAAGAATTCGAATCCGGGCCGCGCGTGCATGGCGAATCCGGTCTCGCTGACAGAGTTCTTCTTCATGGCCTTATAGTAGAAGAGAACGTCAGGGCCATGCAGACCGATACAGTAAAGGCCCAGGTAAGGGCGGATACTCTCCCGCAGGCCGCGGGGGAGGCTTTTGTAGACTTCGGTTCCGAAACGGTAGTGCGCGTATGTAGTGGGCATCAGATCCAACCTCCATCCAGACCTATGACCTGTCCGGTCAGATAGGCATTCGACTGTGTCAGCTGCCAGACCAGATCAGCCGTTTCCTCCGGCGTCCCGAGACGTCCCGCGGGAATCTGATCGGTCAGCGCAGCAAGTTCTTCCGGTGACAGAAAATGGTTCATCTCCGTGTCGATGGCCCCGCAGGCGACGGCGTTGACCCGGACATGGCTGGGAGCCAGCTCCTTGGCCAGGGCGCGGGTGAAGGCGTTGAGGGCGCCTTTCGCGGCGGAGTAGGCGGTCTCGCAGGAGGCGCCTGTATTCCCCCACACGGAGGAGATATTGATGATGTGTCCGGCCTGGCGCAGGACCATGCCGGGAATGACCAGCTTGCTCAGATTGAACGCGGAAGTCAGGTTCGTCCGGACGACCCGGTCCCAGTCTTCGGCGCTCATGTCCTGCAGCAGGCCGATATAGGAGATGCCGGCGTTGTTCACCAGCACGTCGATATGGCCGAAGCGCTGCTCGGCCAGGGAGACAAACTCGCGGCAGCAGGCCATGTCGCCCATGTCTCCGACATAGGCAAGGCAGGCGCTCTGGAGCTTTTCAGCCTCTTTCTTTGTCTCCTCAAGCTTCGTCCCATTCTTCAGGCAGCTGATCGCTACATTATCATGTTCTCTCGCGAATCGCAGGGCGATGGCCTTCCCGATCCCCCGGGAAGCGCCGGTCACCAGAACGGTTTTTCCGTTCATAGGAATCTCCATTCCGCCGCCTTTTCGTCGGCGGCGCGAACCGCCTTCCCGGCAGCGTGTTTATTTCCGGTTTCAATCGTACCGACACCTTTTATGATAGCATGCCGCGGTGGAAAATGCAAGGCGCGGGCCGTGAAATCATTTGCCAAAATCCTTGAAAGAACATCGGAACAAGTATATAATAAACCTGACACAGGATCGTCTCTTGCTGTCCGCAGAATAATTTCGTAAAGGAGAAATGAGCATGGATAAACGATACGATCTCATCATTCTCGGTTCCGGCCCGGCCGGCCTGGCAGCCGGCATCTACGCGGAGCGGGCGAAGCTGGACACGCTGGTGATCGAGAAAGAATATGTGAGCGGCGGACAGGTGGTGAACACCTACGAGGTGGACAATTATCCCGGACTTCCGGGCATCAACGGATTCGATATGGGCATGAAGTTCCGCGAGCACGCGGACGGGCTCGGCGTGAAATTCGCCGTGGACAGGGTGTGCAGGGTGGAAGTCCTTCGGGAAGCGGAGGTTCCGGCAGATGAAGGAGGAGACGCGGCAGGCCGGCCCGTTTATCAGGTCGTCTGCGAGAATGAAACCTATGCCGCGAAGTCACTGATCATCGCCACCGGCGCGGTCCACCGCAGGCTGGGCGTTCCGGGCGAGGAGGAGCTGGCCGGCATGGGCGTTTCCTACTGCGCCACCTGCGACGGCGCGTTTTTCCGGAATAAAGATGTGGCTGTTGTGGGCGGCGGAGATGTGGCCATCGAGGACGCCATTTTCCTGGCGCGCGCCTGCCGCAGGGTCTATGTGATCCACCGCCGCGATGAGCTTCGTGGGGCGAAGAGCCTGCAGGAAAAGCTCTTAAGTCTTCCGAATGTGGAGATGCTGTGGAGCACCGTCGTGGAGAAGATCGAGGGGGACAGCCAGGTGAGCGGCCTGACGATCAGGAACGTAAAGACCGGCGAAGTATCGCAGCTTCCGCTGCAGGGCGTGTTCATCGCTGTGGGAATCACGCCGAACAGCCGGATCTTCGAGGGACTGGTGGAGATGGATCACGGATATATCGCCGCGGATGAGACCGGAAGGACCTCCGCGCCGGGGATTTTCGCCGCCGGAGACGTCCGCACGAAGGCGCTCCGGCAGATCGTGACCGCCGTGGCCGACGGCGCGAACGCGGTGACCTCCGCGGAGCGGTATCTGGAGGGATAGGACCGGGATCCCGGATGGATCTTCGGTGGATCAGGACAGGGGCGCTGTTTCAGCGCCCCTGCCTGTTTTTCTCTTCCAGATACGCGTTCGCGTCTTTGAAGAAGCTTCCGATAATGATCAGCATGATGATTCCCACGGGGAACGCCGCGATGATCGATACGGACTGGAGGTTTGCCATGGAGTTCTCCGAGAAGATCAGCGCGATCGGGAACAGGATCAGCATGACAGCCCAGAAGAGCCGGATGTTCCGATGCGGTTCCGCGCCGGCCGGCAGAGCCTTGTAGGAGTACGCCGAGGCCACCATCGTGATGGAATCGAAGGAGGTGGCGTAGAACGCGATCATCGTGGCAGCCAGCAGCAGCAGCCCCATTTTTGCCCAGGGCAGCGTCTGCATGGTCGTGATGATGATCCGGTACAGGTCTCCGGAGGCGGCGTATTCGCCGATCAGGTCCATCTGACCGGTGACCTGAAGATTTAAGCTGTAATTTCCCAGAATGATGAATGAAGTGAACGTACCTGCCAGCGCCCAGAAGTATCCGCCCAGGATCGTCTGGCGGATGGTGCGCCCGCCGCTGATGGAGCCGATGAAGAAGGGGGTCGCCACACACCATACCATCCAGTAGGCCCAGTAGAAGATGGTCCAGTTCTGGGGGAACGAGGTCTCCCTGAGGGCGTCCGTCCAGGTGGCGAGGCCGATGAAATTCTGGACCAGGTTCCCGATGGCGGTGATCCCGGTCTCGATCGTGTACCGTGCCTTGCCGCCGCCGATGAGCACGTAAAGCAGCAGGGCGAAGAACAGGTAGGTGCATGAGGCCGCCAGCTTCGCCACGCCTTTCATGCCGAAATAGACCGTGACCGTGTAGACCAGGCAGATGACCACCAGGATCACGATGGTGAACAGGTTGGACTGCGGGATATGGAACACGGTGCCAAGCGCCATGGACAGAAGCGGCGTCGCCAGGGAAAATGTGGTGGCGGTGCCGGCCAGCAGCGCGAATACGGCGATCAGGTCGATGAGCTTCCCGGCGGCGCCGTCGGTATGGCGGCCGAGGAGCGGCCGGCAGGCTTCGGAGTACTTCTGCTTATTGCGCCTGCGGACATGGATCATGAAGCCGAAGGCGACAGCCAGGACCATGTAGAAGCTCCACGGGATCGGTCCCCAGTGAAACAGCGGATAGGTGCTGGACCAGTCCTGGACGCTGCCCAGATCGGTGATGCGCGGTTCTCCCGCGTAGAGGATCCATTCGCATAGGGAGTAGAACAGGATATCGGCGGCCAGGCCGGCGGTGAACATCATGGATCCCCACTGAAAGGAGGTGTATTCCGGCTTCTCCCTGTCCCCGAGGCGGATGTTCCCGTATCTGGAAAACGCGATATAGAGGGAGCACAGAAGCATCCCCAGGCCGATGATCAGGTAATAGCTTCCCAGCTCGTCTCCCAGGAAGAAACGGATGGACGCCAGGATCCGTCCCGAGGCGTCCGGCGCCGCGACAAAGAGTACGCACAGCAGCAGGATACAGATAAATGGGATTACGGTCGTGATCCAGTCCAGCTGCCTGCGCAGTCCGGAAGACGGATCATTCTGATTGGAACCGTTCATAAGCCCCTCCTTTGTTCAAAAAACAATAAAAAAGTTATCATATTGAACATGATAGCACGGCGCAGATGGAAATGCAACCCTGTAAATCTGACGATTTTCTGACATTTTCAAAAACCCCCTGTTAAAACGGGGGAATTCTGATATACTGGTTCAGGAATACGCAGCGTCCGCTCTGCGGACAAGAAGGAGGAGTAGATTTTTTATGAACAAGATGAAGAAAATGCTGGTTCTGCTCCTGTGCGCCGGAGTTCTGAGCGGCTGCACGAAGAGTACGGTGACAGAGCAGATCGATTACAGCAATCTGCCTCAGCCGGATGAGAACGGGATCGTCTGGGAGCAGCTGTGGGAGGACTGGACCGGCATGTTTGAGGATCAGAATACGTATCCGTTCGCGGAGACGGTAAACGGCGGAATCTATCCGGAAGAGAACGCGGCCCGTTTCTTCCTGCTTCTGAACACGGAGATCACGCCGAAGGAGGCCCAGGCTTACGCGATGGAGGTTCTCAACGGATTCGGATACCTGATCGCGGAGCAGAATTCGGATTATACACATCCGGACAGCACATCTTACGGAAGCTATCTGGATGCCTATGATATCTATGTGATGGTAAGCACAGACGCGGCGAAGGCGGACGAGGGCAGCTGGATTTTGGAGGACACGATCCCCGCCGGCGGCTACAGGCCGGTCCAGATACCGGATACCGGAGAGGAAGAGACCACGCCGGGACCGGGGCCGGGGCCTGCTGCGCCGGATACAGCCGAATAAGGCTCAGTCTGTCGCCAGCCCGCTGTGATAGGAGAAGCTTCCAAGCTCCTCGATCAGATCCGTGAAATCGATCTCTCCTGAGACTGTCCCGGGAGAGATTTTTTTATGCTCTTCCATCTCTTTTAGGTTCGGCGGCTGCCGGAGCAGAAGACGAAGGTTGACCAGGGAAAATATCACGCCGCAGCGCGCCAGGGCCTGGTGGAACAGATCCAGAAAAGAGGCGTCGGAGGCAAGCCGTCTGTCCCAGGGGTTGGTCCAGGTCTCATGGTCCAGATTCAGGCTCTGCCGCGGATGGACGACATGGTCCGTAACGATCTTGCCGGACAGAAGAGGGCTGGGAATGAGGACGGACTCCAGGGTCTCAAGCCGGTCCCGCTTATGTCCGGAAGGATCCGCCAGCGTGCGGCATCCGAAGCGAAGGGCCAGGATGGAACGGTGGATCATCCGCGGCGTCACCTGGAAACTGTTTTCATAGGTGATCGGATAGCAGGTGCGGTTGATGCAGGCAGCCAGCAGATGGGAAATGAACTGGATCTCCTGCGGGTTCAGGCAGATAGTTGCCGCCTGATTAAACTGCGACGGTTTCTTTTTCTTATATTTTTTCAGAAGCAGGGAATCGATCTCGCTTTCCAGCTGGGCGTGGAACCCGTGGTATTTGAGTCCCGGTTTTCCCACATCGTAACGGATCCGCCCGTAGATGAACGGATGGCAGATGGAATCGCAGATGTAGTGGCACAGAAAACCGCAGAAATAGGCGATCGCCTGGTCCTGCTGCTGGCGCGACCGGATCTTCAGCGTCTCCTGTATGTAAGTGATAAAAAAGTCCCCTACATGGTGTTCATGCATATAGGAACCTACGTTCCGATAGTCCCGGTGGCGGAGGATCGGGAGATTATAAAAGAACATATCCGGTCCCTGCAGGCCGAGCTGATAGAGCCAGCGGTACTTGGCGATGATGTGTTTGAGCTGATTGGACGGAAGGTCGTTGTAAGCCTTCATTCCCAGGATGTAATGAGTCGTAAAGCCAGGCATGGGCTCCTCCTTGCGGGTTATTTCGTGTTGTCCGTCTATCATAGCATATTCCGCGCAAAAAAGCGATAGAAAAGCGGCGGATGCCGGTCATAGTTTTTGAAAATGAGGAATAAATGGGTAAAAAAGACGCGGAGGCCGCGAAATGATCCACAGGCTTCATGAACTGGTGTGGGGGCCGGCGCTTCTCGCGCTTATGCTGGCTGCCGGCGTTTATTATACGATCCGTTTCGGATTTTTCCAGATCCGGGGATCGGCCGTCTGGTGGAGGGCGACGGCGGGGAGCCTGTACGCGCGGAAGAAGGCGGAGAAATGCGGTACGGATCAGGCCGGAGAGGCCGGAAACGGTTCGCTTGGCCGTCTCCAGTCGGTCAGTATGGCGCTGGCCGCCACGATCGGGACGGGCAATATCGTGGGAGTGGCCACAGCTCTTATGACCGGCGGTCCGGGTGCCGTCTTCTGGATGTGGGTCTCGGCGCTTATCGGTATGATGACAGCCTATGCCGAGGTGAGTCTCGGGATCGTTTTCCGGAAACGTCTGCCGGACGGACGGTGGTTCGGCGGTCCCTGCGCATACCTGCGGTACGGGCTGGCGCGGCCGCGGCTGGCTCTGCTCTACGGGATATTGTGCCTGGGGGCCTCCCTGGGCATGGGAAGCATGGTGCAGTCCAACGCGATCGCCCAGACGCTGCAGTACGCGGCAGGGATCCCGCCGCTTGTCAGCGCGGTTGCCGTCACGGCGCTGGCGGCAGCGATCGTCCTTGGCGGGGCGGAGAGAATCGCGTGGGTAAACGGCCGGCTGATCCCGTTTGCCGCGGCGGTTTATACGGTTTTTGCGGTGCTGGTGCTGATCCTGTGCCGCCGCCGGATCCCGCAGGTTCTGGCCGAGATCGTGGGAGGAGCCCTTCTGCCGCGGGCGGCGCTTGGCGGAGTCGGCGGCTACGGGATATGCCGGGCGTTCCGATACGGCGTTGCGCGGGGCGTCTTTTCCAATGAGGCCGGTCTGGGAACGCTGGCGGGACTTCACGGCGCCGCGGGAGGGACAACGCCCGGGGAGCAGGGAATGTGGGCAATGTTTGAGGTGTTTTTTGATACGATCTTTATCTGTACGCTTACGGCGCTCGCGATCCTGTGCGCGGCCGGAGGGCGGGAGGGACTTGCGGCCGGTTCCTATGACGGCGCGGCCCTGACCGGGCGGTGTTTCGGAATCGTACTTGGGCCGCCGGGGGAGTATCTGGTATCCGGCGCGATGATCGTGTTCGCGTTTTCCACGATGATCGCGTGGTATTTTCTGGGAAGACAGACGCTGGGGGCGGTGACGGAGCTTGCGGGGCAGGCCGCCGCGGCAAACGGGAGACGGGCCGAATGGAGGGCGGCGGGGAATGTGTATTTTTTGCTGTATGTTTACGCGGTATTTCTGGGATGTGTCGCCAGTCTGACTTCCGTCTGGGAGTTTTCCGATATTTTGAACGGACTTATGGCATTTCCGAACCTGCTGGCCCTGTTTCTGCTGCGCCGCCATGTCCCGCGCCCCGGCGCGCGGCCGTAAACAGCGCGGCGGGACGCCGCGGCCCGGCGGCAGTACCGGCAAAACGGCGGGGTGACGGAAGCATCCGGCGGCCAGGCGGAGCGGCAGACGTACCGCAGCCCGGCGGGGTGACGGAAGCATCCGGCGGACAAAAAGTATGCCGCCCGGCAAGCGGCTTTACCGGGCGGCATACTTTTCTATAAATGGATTAAAAAGGGAGGAGAGCTGATAACTGAATTATCAGCTCAAGTATTATGAAAAAAAACTTATTGGCTGTCTGCATTATCTACTATAAAGGAGAAATATGAAGAAACCATGCTGATTCTGTAAAAGATTTTTGAATAATTTGTGAACGTCTCAGGTCTTGCCTGATACGGAAAATAATGGTAAGATGAGAAGAGGAACCCTGCGGGTCCGGATTTTGGAAACGGAACATGCGGACAGGAGGAAGATGAGCGATGAGTGAGAATGGACAAAACAAATATAAAGTTCTGATCGTGGACGATTCTGAGATGAACCGTTCGATCCTTTCGGATATCCTGGGAGAGGAATACGAGATCATAGAGGCGGAGGACGGGGAGGAAGCCGTTACTGTTTTAAGAAAGCGGAACGCGGAGATATCCCTTGTTCTCCTTGACATCGTGATGCCGAAGATGGACGGGTTCGAGGTGCTGGTGATGATGAACAAATACCAGTGGATCGACGATATTCCCGTGATCATGATCTCCGCCGAGAGCAACAGCAGTTCTGTTGAGCGGGCCTTTGATCTGGGAGCCATCGACTTTATCAGCCGGCCGTTTGACGCGGTGGTGGTCCACCGGCGCGTGGTGAATACGATCATGCTCTACGCCAAGCAGCGGAAGCTGGTCGGCATGGTTACGGATCAGATCTATGAGAAGGAGAAGCAGAGCCGGCTGATGATCGATATCCTGAGCCAGATCGTGGAATTCCGCAACGGGGAGAGCGGAATGCATGTGCTGCACATCCATCTGATCACGGAGATCCTGCTGAAGCAGCTGATCCAGAAGACCGGCAAATACCATCTGAACCAGGAAGATATCACTCTGATCACGCTGGCGTCCGCCCTGCATGACGTGGGCAAGATCGCGATCCCGGGCGAGATCCTGAATAAGCCCGGGAAGCTTACCCGCGATGAATATAAGACCATGAAGACGCATCCGACGATGGGAGCGGCCATGCTGGATGAGCTTCCGTTCCATCAGGATGAGCCGCTTCTGCGGCGCGCCTATGAGATCTGCCGCTGGCATCATGAGCGCTACGACGGACGCGGGTATCCGGATGGGCTGAAGGGCGATGAGATCCCGGTTTCGGCCCAGGTGGTGGCGCTGGCGGACGTCTATGACGCGCTGGTCAGCGAGCGTGTGTATAAGAAAGCCTTCTCCCATGAGGTGGCGGTGGAGATGATCCTGGACGGAGAATGCGGCGTGTTTAATCCCATTCTTCTGGAATGCCTGGTGGAATGCGCGGAGAAGATCCAGGACAGCCTGGAGTCGGCTACGTTCGGGGCCAGCGTCAGCGAGCAGAGGGAGATCCGCAAGATCACGGAAGAGATGATGCGCCACGAGGAGCTGTCCGCTTCCGAGCGTACGCTGAGGCTTTTGGAGCATGAGCGCACGAAATATCAGTTCTACGCGTCCATGTCCCAGGAGATCCAGTTCGAGTATACGATCAATCCGCCGACTCTTACTGTCTCGGAATGGGGCGCGTCAGTTCTGGGAATGAAGGAGATCGTCATGAATCCTGCCCAGGACGCCGCGCTGCGGGAGCAGCTGGGTGAGGAACTGATCGATAATTTTACGGAGATGCTGTATTCCAGCAAACCGAAGAATCCGGTCTTCCGGTTTAAAGGAATGCTCAAGGTGAACGGGGAGGCACGCTGGCATCAGATCATCTGCCAGGCGCTCTGGACGTCCGAGGAGACGCCGCAGCTCAGGGGCGCGATCGGCAAAGCGGTTGATATCCATGAGGAGCATATGAGATGGCTCCATCTGGAACAGTCCGCTTCCCATGACGGACTCACCGGGCTTCTCAATCATGCCAGCGCGGAGTTTATCGTGAAGGAGCGGCTGCGCTCCAATCCCCGCGGCAGATTTGCCATGTTTGTGCTCGACCTGGACTTCTTCAAGTCCGCCAACGACGAGCACGGACACATTTTCGGGGACAATGTGCTGAAATATCTGGCCGCGCGGATCAAAGAGAGCGTGCGGGATGAAGATGTGGCCGCCAGAATGGGCGGAGACGAATTCATGATCTTTATCTCCTACACGACGGATCTTGATATGGTGGTCAACCGGATCTATCGGTCGCTGCTGGGATATTATGAGAATTTCAAGATCTCCGTCAGTATGGGCGTGTCGATGAGCAACGGCGAGAACCTGGATTATGAGACGCTGTTCCATCGGGCTGACGAAGCCCTGTATTCGGTGAAGGTCGCCGGCCGCGGAACCTATCATTTCTATGATCCGTCCATGGAGGAGATGTTCGCCGAGAGGGCGCCGATCCCGAGGACGCCGGTGGACAACAGCGAGACGCCGAAGAACAGTTAAAGGGAGCTTAACCATGAAGAAGAATGTAATTACGGCAGGCAGCTGCATGATATGCGCCTGCGCGCTTCTGGCGGCCTGCGCGCCGCAGGTGACGACCAGTGTGCCGGATGTGCTTACGGTGCAGATCGCGGGGAGTGAGACGGGCGCCGCTTCTGCGCAGGCGGCCGCGGGTGGATCGCCGTCCGAGCCGGGCAGTGTTCCGGGGACAGATGCCGCTGAGATGCGGACTGTGACGGTAACGGCCGCGGAGACGGTGAAGGTGGCGCCGGACATGGCGCGGATCGTTTATGAGATCACGACGGAAGACAGGGACGCCGAGGTCTGCCAGCAGAAGAACAGCGAGACGCTGGACGCGGTGATCGCTTACCTGAAGGAGCAGGGCGCGGCGGAGAAGTCCATCCAGACGTCGGATTTCTCGCTGAATCCCCAGTATGAATATCCGGGTAACGGCCGGCAGGTTCTGGTCGGTTATGAGATGGATACCCAGCTGACGGTGTCGGATGTGCCGATGGATCAGGTGGGAGAACTGCTGACCGGCGCGGTGAGCGCCGGAGTGAGCCGGATCCGGGATGTGTCTTACTATGCCAGCGGATATGATGAAGCCTACGACCAGGCGCTGGCGCTGGCCATGGAGATGGCGAAGGAGAAGGCGGAGGCGATCGCCCACGCCGGCGGCTGTCAGGTGACGGATGTACTGAGCGTGACCGAATCCGCCGACCGCCAGAGCGGCCGTTATGTGGACTCCGGCATCAGCCAGAATCTGATGGCGAAAGCGGCTGCGGAGGACAGCGCCGCGGAGATGGCTGTCATGGCCGGCGAGATGGAGATCGAGGCGGAGATCACGGTGGTGTACCGTCTGCTTCCGAGATAGAAGACAGGTGTGGAGCCGGCCGCGGGGGATACCGTTACAGGCAGGAGTTATAATTTATTATGATAGAGATTCGACTGAACGACAATGCATATGAACAGGACATCCGGGAGCTTCTGATGGCGTTTTATCCCGGCGAGGGGTTCGTCTATGGGGCGGCGGAGCAGGATCTCAGTGTCGGCATGGAAAAGAAGTCGCCGATGGCAGTCCTTCCCGATATCCGCCTGACTGTGGAAGGCATGGTCAGCGACGACCGCCGCTTTTTCCGCCTGCGCCTGATCTTCGCGGGAAAGGCGGAATTTCACGCGATGAGAGATCTCCCGCCGGAACTCGAGAAGGAGGCCGCCCGCCGGGACGAGCCCATTTCCCTGGATTACGACGACCGCGCCGACGCGAAGAATAAGATCAAGCGCCGTTTCTATGTGCTTCTGATGTTTGCCACCGGGAAACTGCTTCCGTGGGGCGCGCTCACCGGCATCCGTCCGACGAAGATCGCCATGACGAAGCTTCAGGAGGGCATGGGCGCGGACGCAATCGCCGCGTTTATGAAGGAGAATTATTACGCAAGCGACGAGAAGATCGCCTTAAGCATTGAGATCGCGCAGCGGGAACGGGAGCTTCTGTCCGCCGTCGACTGCGCCGGCGGCTACAGCCTGTACGTGGGGATCCCATTTTGCCCGACGACCTGTCTGTACTGCTCATTCACGTCTTTTCCGATCGGCAAATGGGCGGGGAAGACCGGTCTCTATCTGGACGCGCTTTTTAAGGAAATGGATTATGTGTCCCGGAAAATGAGCGGCCGCGCGCTGACGACAGTCTACTTTGGCGGAGGAACGCCAACCTCCCTGTCCGCGGAGGATCTGGACCGCCTGTTTACGAAGCTGCGGGCCGTGTTCGACGTGGATCACGCCAGGGAATTCACGGTGGAAGCCGGCCGCCCGGACAGCATTACGCGGGACAAGCTCCGGGTGCTTAAAAAGCACGGCGTCACCCGCATTTCCATCAACCCCCAGACCATGAATCAGGCGACGCTGGATCTGATCGGCCGCCGTCACACGGTGGAGGATGTGAAGGAGAAATTTGCCATGGCCCGGGAAGAGGGCTTTGACAATATCAATATGGACCTGATCGTTGGACTTCCGGAAGAGGACATGGAGGAGGTCCGCGCCACGATGGAGCAGATCAGGGAGTTGGGCCCCGACAGTCTGACGGTCCATTCTCTGGCCATCAAGCGTGCCGCGCGGCTGAACACGATGAAGGAGGTCTACAAGGATCTGAAGATCGTGAACACCCAGGAGATCATCGATATGACCGCCCGCTACGCGCGGGAAATGGGGCTGGAGCCGTATTATCTCTACCGTCAGAAGAACATGGCCGGGAATTTCGAGAACGTGGGCTACGCCGCACCCGGAAAAGCGTGCCTCTACAATATTCTGATCATGGAAGAGCAGCAGACGATCGTGGGCTGCGGCGCGGGAACGACCACCAAGCGCGTGATCCCGGGCGAGAACCGGATCGAGCGGGCGGAAACGGTGAAGAACGTGGAACATTACATCGCGCGGGTGGACGAGATGATCGGGCGGAAGGAGAAGCTGTTCGCTCTGCCGGAGAAATCTTTAGAAAAGTGTTGAAATTTCCTGCGGAGTTGCATATAATAATAACAGGAACAACCACCTACAAGAGGTTGGCCGATAATTAGGTAGAAATTCCACCCTTTTAACTGCCAAGTGTACAAGGGTGGTTTTTCTATACGAAAAACGTTACTGGCTTATCAAAACGATAAGGGTCAGCAATGCAAGAATGAACATTCCAAAGGCCATAAGATCCTTAAAATCGAATTTCATCTGCACCACCTCCCATCTAAGCAGGATGGAAGGCCAACACCTTGCAGTGACATGGTTGTTCCCTTAAATATTTTACCATAATTAGGGAGATCTTTCAATGCTGTAATGAGAAATCTTTACTCCAGAATACGTTCCCCTTTATCAAGCAGAAGTTCATTAATTTTCATCACATCCATATGATGTTCGATTCCGTAGATAATGACCGCGTCCCGCGAGGATCTGGCGTAGAGAATGCCTTCCCCGGCGCACTCCAGGCACCGCCGCGTCTCCCGCAGCGTAAGCCCGGCGGCGATGCACAGCGCCAGGATCTTGTCACGTCCCGGCTGCCGGGCGCCGCTTAAGATCTGGTAGCCGTAAGTGCGGTCCAACTGGGCCGCGCGGATGATATCAGATTTTTTCAGATCGTGGATCTCAAGAAAATGCTGGAAGCAGCCGGCGAAATCCATGCCGGCGGCCGGTTGTGTATGTGTTTCAAGATAGCTGTCCAGTTCTTTTTGCGAATGGGTGCCGGTCAGGATATTCAGCAGCTCGCCGGTGGTTTTGGCATCTGTGGTCTGCGGTGTCCCGGTATGGGCGTCATTTTCTTTCTTAAGCATGTCGGGTTCTCCTTTTGTATTTCCATTTTTTATGCTACACTAAATATGGCTGTTTCGCAAGCGAAAATTGGCGGAAGTGAAGAGGAAGCTCATATGCCGGATCGATATCAGGAGATCGCCCCTGTAGGAAAATACAAAAACATCTGGCTGGTCCTTGACCGGGACACAGAGAAGATCTACGTGAAAAAATGTCTTGAGACGTTCAATCAGGAAGTGTACAGACGCATCGCGGGCCTTTATAATGTTCATATCCCCGGCATTGCCGCGTGGAAGCTGGAAGATGGCAGACTCTGGCTGATCGAGGAGTACATAAACGGCGAGACGCTGGAGGAGCGGCTCGATCGCGGGTACTCATTTGCCCGTGAGGAAGCGGCCGGGATCGTCCGCCAGGTCTGCGAAGCCCTCGCGTGCCTGCACAGTCAGGAGCCGCCGATCATTCACCGTGATGTGAAGCTGTCCAACATCATGATCTCCCATGACGGCATCGTGAAGCTGATCGATTATAACGCGGCCCGCCTTTATGAGAGGGGCCTGAGTCAGGACACCAGGCTGATCGGAACCGAAGCTTACGCGGCTCCCGAGCAGTTCGGCTTTGCCCAGACGGACGCCCGGACCGATATCTATGCGCTCGGCGTGGTATTTAACTATCTCCTGACCGGAGAGCATATCAAAGACCGGATGGCGGAAGGGGCCTGCGGCGCTGTCATTCGGAAATGTACGCAGATGGATCCGAAACAGAGGTATCAGTCGGTGTGGGAACTGGATCGGGCGCTGCAGACCCTGCAGATGAATGGCAGTGACCGGGATGGGGTGACGGCGGAGGCGACGGTAAGAGCGGAGGCGACAGCGAGGGCGGAGATGGCAGAATCTCTCTGCGTAAGACCTGCTCCCGCGCTGCAGGCGGAGAAAGGAATGAACGGTCATAGTGCGGGCTGGTCCGAAGCAAATGACCGCGGAACCGACAGATCTGGCGCGGACGGATCCGAAACGGGACTGTCTGAAAAAGGCGTCCCCGGGAGCGGCATATGGCCGATCCCCGGTTTCCGGAGCGGCGTATGGTGGAAGAAGCTGCTGGCTGCGGCGGGGTATCTGTTCATTTTCTATCTGAGTCTGACGGTGGAGCCGGAACTGGATGTGGGCCGCCCGCTGTCGCTTTGGACGGACAGGATCCTGGTGCTGGTCAGCATGCTGTTTACCGTCGCGGTATATGCGGACTATCGCGGCGCCGCCGCGAAAATGCCGCTTCTGCACAATGAGAAAAGATGGATCCGATGGCTTGGGTATTGTATGGTCTGGCCGTTTACACTGGGGATTCTGATCATGCTGAAAGAAGCTGCGTTCTCCCTGGTTCGGGCCATGCTGAAAATTTAGAAGAGTATGCTGTCAGCATACCAAAATATATCAGAAAGATAGTAAACTGCCGGTATAAAGAGAAGAATACCGGCAGTTATTTTGATGCTTTATCGGAAGAAGGGAAGGAGACAATATGAGTAAAGAGAAACCCGCGACAAAAATATGCAGGCACTGTAAAACAGAGATTCCATATGACGCGAAAGTCTGCCCGCAATGCCGTAAAAAAGTGAAAGGCGGTATGCTGAAATGGATCATTATCGCTATTGCCGCGATCATTATTATAGGCGCTTTAGCTGGAGGAGGAGAGAAGAACACAGGCGAAACACAAAAAATAGGCGAAGTCAGCCAGCCGTCAAAGGCGGCGGATTCATCTCAGACGGGCAGGCAGGAGGCTGCGGTTTATGAGCAGACTTCTCAGGCTGAATCAGCAGCGGAAACAAAGACGGAAACGGAATCCGAATCATCGGCCGGGGAAGCAAAATCCGTTTACAATGTCGGCGATATCCTGAAAGACGGCGATATGGAGATTGTCTATATGTCCAGCGGCGAGTATGTAAGCGATAATGAGTTTATACAGCCCGCAGATGGAAACAAGTACATTTTCATTCAACTGGCGTTCAGGAACACATCCGAGACACAGGATGCAGCGGTTTCATCATTCAGTTTTGAATGTTATGCGGACGGATACAGCGCTGACGCATACTATGGCGGCGGGGACGATCTGTCTGCCACTTTATCGGCAGGGCGTTCTACTTCCGGATATTTGTATTTTGAAGTGCCGGAGAATGCGGCGGAAATTGAAATTGAGTATACGCCGAATGCGTTTCTGGACAGAAAGATCACATTTACCTATGAGGGGGAACAGGACAGCGGCTATGTGCTTGAGGGCGACAGTACGCCCACGGAGGGAGCCCTTCATGTCGGGGAGAAAGCAGAATCAAAGAGTCTGAACATAGAGTATCTTTCCTGCTTTGCGGATGAGAGCGATAATATGTTCATCCAGCCGAAGGACGGTTATCATTTTGTAACGTGCGAGTTTGAATTTGAAAACGTATCGTCATCGGATCAGACGGTTTCGGTATACACGTTTGACTGCTATGCGGATGGGATCGATTGTACCGGAGCTTATTTCCGGGAAGACAATATCAGCGCCACAATGTCTGCGGGACGGAAGGCAAAGGGAACGGTTACCTTTGAGGTCCCGGATGACGCGCAGGTGGTCGAGGTGGAATATCTGTCGAATTTCTGGACGTCCAATCGTGTTGTATTTACGGTTGAAGAACAATAATATGATTTGACGGATGACTGAGCAGGAGCCGATTAACCGTTGAGATGCTGCCGGTCGAAGTGACTGTCTATATCAATATGTAAGGAGCCGTTGAAAATAGATGAGTAATCACCTATGGGACAGCGGCTTCTTTTTGGCTGAAGCTTTTCTACACATTAGTTTGAAATTCTCAAGAATATCTTGCATTCTGCTACAAGCTGTGATACAGTATATCCAAAAGTACGTTCACTCAGCAATCTGAACCAGGAGGTCGCTGTATGGCAGTCAATTATAATAAACTTTGGAAACTGATGATCGACAAGAGTATTAACAAAACAGAATTGACGCATCTTGCCGGAATCAGTACAAATGCAATGGCCAAGCTTGGACGGAATGAGGACGTCAGAGTCAATGTGCTGGAAAGACTCTGTACTACTCTCGACTGTAAGCTCGATGATATCGTTGAATTTGTGCATGATTCGGAAACAGTTTCCGAAAAAGAAAAAACTATAGGCAGGTGATACTATGTCATACCAATCTGAGCTTTATATGCACGATTTGGACAGGAAGGCGACGGCTGCTCTGAACGCATTTCCAAAGTTTGTAAAATTGTTGGAGGCCTACCATGCCAATTACGACGAAAAAGCAGCCAAATATGATTTCCTCTCGTCCGCAATTCGCCTGAGCGACAAACAAATGCCGGAGATATACAATCTGCTCCCGCCGGTCTGCGATCAGCTGGGAATTGAAGTGCCGGAGCTGTATTATGTGCGGTCGAAGGCTATGAACGCCGCAACTGGCGGAAGCACACAGCCGTATATCTTTGTAACTTCGAGACTGGTAAACGAGTTACCGCCCGAACTTGTTTCAAGCGTTTTGGCACATGAGTGCGGACACATCGCCTGTAAGCACACTCTCTACCATTCTATCGCTGTCCAACTGATTAACGGTATTGACAGCAGTTCTTTGGCGCTTATTCCCGCTATTCGGAGATTTTTGACGCCAACTCTTGTGAGAGCTCTGCTGTTTTGGGACAGGTGCAGTGAGCTTTCGGCTGATCGCGCCTCGGTTCTTTGTGACAGGACAGCAGAGAAAACGGTTGATGTTCTCCTGCGGATAAACGGCTACGGCAAAAACATTGACCGCGTTGAATTTTTGAGGCAGGCAATGGATCTTAAGGCGTTTACCAACGATTCCGCATCGAATAAATTCATTGAACAGATGCTGGTACAGGGAGAAAGTCATCCAAGGATGGCAACGCGAGCCTATGAGTGCTACGAATGGTCGAAGTCGGCGCAGTATCACGGAATCTTAGACGGTACATACACGATTCAGAAAAAGAAGGCTGAGGAGGAAAGCAGTTCTCAGGAGGAGGTCATCTCCGCCGAGGTGCATCTCAATTCCGACAAATCCCAGGCCCTGTCCGACCTTGACGAGGTCAATCGGAAACTCCAAACGGTCGATTCTGAATTAGAGCGCTTCGCCAACAGTGCTGATCGAACCGATTACGCCATTGCCGTAGGCAGCGGCATTCTCTCCGGCATCATCGACAGTTTTTTTATAGGCGAGTTTAAGCTGGAAGAGGCCAATCAATGGGGGAATGAAAAAGCAAGCGCCTTTGTGATGAAGGTCGCCAAAGCGCAGGGCTACGGCGGCGATACGCTCGCTGGAGCAATAAAGCACCTGGAGGATATGTTTCCCATCGCAGCGGATAAGGCGAGTAACCAATTTGGCGGAGGCCTCCAGCACCACCTTCGGGACTTCTCGCATCATCCGACTCCTGTGGGTTTAGTGTGTTCCATCCTAACGCAGTTCACGGGAAAGGTTTATGGAACAGATGTTGCCGGAGTATTTCAGGCGGTTGAATTAAACGAGGACGGCTTCATTCTGATTGGGAAGAGCTTTCCTGAAAAAATCATGTTCGGCGTCGTCAACTGGGCATTTCATATGGCGAGCGACCTGGCTGGCTCCTCAAGTTCCGTGATGAAGGGCAGCTTCGGGACGGGATTGCCTGGGCCATTGGTTTCATTGTTGAAAGAATTGTCCGCTACACCGCTCTTTCAAAAGCTGGATGACAGGGGATATAAGGAATTTTCCGTTTGCATCTCTAAACTGTTCAACGGCACTCTGCTTGGTGAACGGGATGCAAATAACAAGTTGATTCCTCATAAGTTCGACTTTCGGACGGAGTTAGGTGTCGCGCATCATATAGGCCGCCAGGCAATCCCGGTTGTCGTTAATGAATGCATTGTCAGAGCATTCTATTTTATCCGCCGTCTTGCCGCAGAACTCACAAGCGCCAACCTGAACAGTCCGCAAGACATTGTTAAGTTGAACTGGAATACTATTTTACCATTCCGAAATCGCACCGTGGACCGTATGCTCACCATCTCTACCATGACCTTCGCGGTGGCTGATACCGCCGACGCAGCCATTCATGCTGCCATTGAGTCCGGGGGGAATTGGGTACTTTTCTCTGGGCGGTTTGTCACAAGATTCAACTATGTTGGAGCTGGCAGGGCCGCTATGGCTATTGTGAAGGAAGTTTCCAATGAAAAGAAAGAGGTACAGCTTATTCACGAAAAAATGCTTCTCTCCGAGGCAAAGGCGTCACTGTTCCTGACGCAGCTTCAGGACTTCAAAGCAAGGCTCGAAGAAAAGGTATCAAATTATCTGGCGGAAGACATCTCGGAGTTTATGGCAGGTTTCGACTATATGCAGCAGGGGCTGGACACCGGAGATTCTAATCTTGTCATTCGCGGAAACGTCATCATTCAGAAAGTCCTTGGGCGTGAACCGCAATTTACAAACCAGGAAGAATTTGATGCGTTGATGGAATCCGACGTTCCGTTGACGCTGTGACAGGAGGCTAACATGACAAAAAAAGAAAAAGGAAAAGACATACGCACTGCACTTTACGGTGCTGTGGATTCAGTTAAGACATCGGTTCAAAATGTGAAACTGCCGGATGTCAAAGCGCCGGAAATCAAGGCTCCAAACCAAGTCAAGGAGCTGTTTAAGAAGAAGCCCCGCAAAGATGTGCAGGACATTGATGTAGAGCCGCTGACAATCAAGGCCATAGCCACAAGGAACGCTATAAAGGTTATTTATTATTTGATGGCGGCAGATGGAGAGATTTTTCACAGCGAGGAAGATAAGTTTGACGCCATAGGAACAGAGCTGTCCCCGGATTTTATGGAAAACAAGGAGCAGATTGTAAAAGAATGTAAAGCTCAGATGGAAAAAGTCATCGACCCTGAGGACTACTACGATATCCTTCGGGACGGTGTTGAACTGGCACTTTCTTCATCAGCCCAGACAGAGGATACTTTTATCACACCCAAGCTGCTGGTTTGGGATCTGCTGACCATTGCTTACAGTGATGAGAGCTACGATGAGTCCGAGAGAAGATTGTTGAAATACATCGTTCGTAAACTTAGCATTGATAAGTCCGTCTTTCTGGAAATGGAGAGCAGCATCCTGACGTTGATGGATCTGGAACGAGAACTGAACTGGATCAAAACCACGGACCGACCTTATCTGACCATTGAAAACATGGTCAATGAGCTGGCAGACAGAAAAAACGTGATTTTTGAGAGCGTAAAAGATTTAATAGCACTGTGAGGCAGGAGGGGAAAACGTATGCCGTTACCGTTATTGTTTATTGGTGCCGCTGCGGCGACCGGGGCGTTGGGTGTTGGAAAAACTGTAAAAGCGGGGATCGACACAGTAAACGCAAACAGTATTAACAAAAGCGCGAACGAAATTGTAGAGGACGCCACAAAGCTGCTGAACGCGCAAAGACTGGCTTGCGGCAATTCACTTTCTCATTTGGGTAGTGAAAAGCTGTTTGTTCTAAACACCAGCATGGCGCAATTTCTTGATACGTTCACACAAATCAAAAATGTGGATTTTCGAGAAACCGAGGGCTTGGACGAGTTGCACCGGCTCCATGTGGACGAGAAAGAATTTACCGAGATGAAGACAATGGTGAATTTCGCCGGTTCTCTGGCGGGGGGAGCTATCGCCGGAACGGCTGGAGGGGCGTTGACGGCATTTGGGGCATATGGGGCGGCTCAGGCATTGGCGTGCGCGTCCACCGGCACTGCGATTGCCGCTTTGCACGGCGCGGCAGCTGCCAATGCGACGCTCGCTTTCTTCGGAGGCGGTTCTCTGGCGGCAGGCGGTCTTGGCATGGCTGGGGGTACTATGGTACTTGGCGGGTTGGTTGCCGGTCCCGCGCTTATGGTCATGGGCTTTGTCGCGGGTAACGCCGCTAAGAAAAATCTTGAGAAAGCCTGTACCAACAAAGCTGAGGCCCTTCAAATTGCCGCCCAGTTGAATACGGCATCCTTGCAGTGTGAGACAATTAGAAGACGCACCTATCTGTTTTATAATCTGCTTGCTCGGTTGGACGCCTATTTCCTTCCGCTGATATACAAGATGGAGGATACTGTAAAATTCGAGGGAGATGATTACAGGGTCTACTCTGATAGCTCCAAGAAAACAATAGCTTCTTGCGCAGGCGTGGCCGTTTCAGTCAAATCGGTTCTTGATACGCCGCTTTTGACGGATGATGGGCTCCTGACAGAAGAGTCTGAAAGTACGGCCACTAGTATCGAAGGCTTTTTGAATAATATGAGAATTCCGTATTGATGTTTTAGATAAGCCAATAAGGGTGTGAGGTTATTCCACGAACAAAAGGGTTTTATCTTTGAAATTCTATTCCGAAAAAAGGTGTGCACACACCAAATCTCGGAATAGAATAGGAGGCGCCGGAATGGAGATAAAGCGCGACGACTATTCTGAATAAACTGATCCACCAGCGGGGAAACGACATGATCAAGACCGGCTGTATAAGGAATTGCGCGACCCGGACAGGATGCTTCATTATATCATGGAGCGGATCGCAGATCAGAAAATGTACTACATTACTACATTATTTTGGATGAAGTCCAGTTGATGGATGAATTTGAGGACGTCCTGAACAGCCTGCTTCATATCCGTGGGATGATTATTTTCTGTACGGCGGGCTTCCGCTGATCCTGACAAGGCAGACCGGGGAGGAGAAGGCCGAGTATCTGTCGTCCCTGTTCGAAAAGGTATATCTGTCGGACATCATTGAACGTCACAGGATTCGGAACGGAGAAGAACTGGATGAACTGGTGGATATCCTGGCCTCCGCGGCAGGTTCTCTGATCAGTCCGGCGAAATATTATTTTGAGGATGTAGGCCTGCGCAACGCGCGGCTGAATTTCCGCCAGGCGGAAGAGAACCACATTATGGAGAATATCATTTTTAACGAAATGCGTATCCGTGGATATCAGCTGGATGTGGGAGTTGTAGAGGTGTACGGCAAGGATCAGGACGGCAAAACGATGAAGAAGCAGCTTGAAGTTGATTTTGTAGCCAATCAGGGCAGCCGCAGGTATTATCTGCAGTCAGCTTATGAAATGAACCGGACGGAGAAAGAAGAGCAGGGAATCGTCACCATGGGAATCCGCGAATTCCTCCTTGATCCGAACAGCCTGGAAAGCTGAAAAAAGAGATTGCCATTTCCGGCTCGTGATAGTATACTGTCCAAGTAGGCGGT
>CANQGA010000009.1 GCA_947600145.1 uncultured Lachnospiraceae bacterium
GAGGACTGTGTGACCACAGGCCGCCTGGCGGATCTGTTCTGCCGGGCCTGGGGGACGGCGCGTCCTGGCTGGACCGGTACGACGGAGGCCCCCATGAGGCCGCATTTCTTAAGCTGGACTGCGGGAAGGTGAAGGAGACCTTCGGCTGGAACCCCCGGCTGCATGTGGACGAGGCCGTCGGATGGACGGTGGAATGGACGAAGCAGTGGCTTGCGGGCGCGGATATGCCTAAGGTCATGGACGCGCAGATCGGCCGGTTCTTCGGGCCGGGAGACGAGCATGGGCAGGGAGACGAGCATCAAGAAAGGACAGAATCCGATGTTTGAGAATATGACAGAGACACAGGCGCGGGAGGAGATCCTTAAGCTGGTCGGCGAATACTGCGACCGCTTCCACGCGAAAAAACCGTATGAGGAAGGAGACCGGATCCCTTATGCGTCCCGGGTATATGACCGGGCGGAAATGATGAATCTGGTGGACAGCTCCCTGGAGTTCTGGCTGACCTCCGGCCGCTACACCGAGGAATTTGAGCGCAGACTGGCCGGTTATCTGGGGATCCGTTTCTGCTCGCTGGTCAACTCCGGCTCCTCCGCCAACCTGACGGCGTTTATGGCGCTGACCTCGCCGCTTCTTGGGGAGCGCCAGGTGAAGCCGGGACATGAGATGATCACGGTGGCCGCGGGATTCCCCACGACGGTGACGCCTGCGATCCAGTATGGCGTGAAGCCGGTGTTTGTGGACGTGACGATCCCCCAGTACAATATCGATGTCAGTCAGCTGGAGGCTGCGTATTCGGAGAATACGCGTCTTGTCATGATCGCCCACACCCTTGGCAATCCGTTCGACCTCACGGCGGTAAAGGCGTTCTGCAGGCGCCATAACCTGTGGCTGATCGAGGACAACTGCGACGCCCTGGGAAGCCGGTACCGCATCGGCGGGGAGGAGCGTTTTACCGGCACCATAGGCGATATCGGGACTTCCAGCTTCTATCCGCCCCATCATATGACGATGGGCGAAGGCGGCGCGGTCTATACGGACGATCCGCTGCTTCACAGGATCATCCGGTCCCTGCGCGACTGGGGACGCGACTGCTCCTGCCCGCCGGGCCGGGACAATCTCTGCGGACACCGGTTTGATAAGCAGTACGGAGAGCTTCCGCCGGGATATGACCACAAATACGTCTATTCCCATTTCGGATATAACCTGAAGGCGACAGATATGCAGGCGGCCATCGGATGCGCGCAGCTGGACAAATTCCCCTCGTTCGTGGAGAGGAGGCGCCGCAACTTCTCAAGGCTTTACGAGGCGCTTGAGGGGCTCGGGGACAGGCTGATCCTTCCGCAGGCGGCTGAGGGATCCGTGCCGAGCTGGTTCGGATTTTTGATCACGTGCCGCGAGGGCGTGGACCGGAACGCGGTCGTGCGGTATGTGGAGGAGAAGGGCGTCCAGACCAGGATGCTGTTCGCCGGCAATCTGACCCGGCATCCGTGCTTTGACCAGATGCGCGAAAGCGGCCGGGGATACCGGATCGTCGGCGATCTGGCCAATACGGACCGGATCATGCGGGATACCTTCTGGGTCGGCGTATATCCTGGGATGACGGATGAGATGATCGATTATATGGCGCGGACGATCCGGGAGGCCGTGGAGAAGACGGCGGATTAAGCGGAACGGACAGAGGGAGAATTCGTGGAAAAGAATGATTACGGCCTTGAGAAGGTTCATCAGGCCAGCTTAAGCATTTTAAAAGAGATCGATCGGATCTGCCGCAAATACGGCCTTCAGTATATGATGGATTCCGGGACTCTGCTGGGCGCGGTGCGCCACAAAGGGTTCATTCCGTGGGACGACGACGCGGACGTGGCGTTTACCAGGGATAACTATGAGGCGTTCGCGAAGGTGGTCCGAAAAGAGCTGCCGAAGGAGATGTTTTTCCTGGAGCCGCGGGAGCTGGGCGGCGGCAGGGCGTTCTATGATTTTACGCCCCGGATCATTTACCGGAACAGCCGGACTCACGGCGACACGGAGGAAATGCGGTTCTATGAGGGGAAGCTGAACCACCTTTGGGTGGATCTGTTTATCCTGGACGAACTGCCGGAGCGGAAAATGGCCGCGGACCGGGCGAAGCTTCTGCAGGTTCTGGTGTACGGACTGGCCA
Organism: uncultured Lachnospiraceae bacterium; assembly: GCA_947600145.1. Lineage (GTDB taxonomy): Bacteria > Bacillota > Clostridia > Lachnospirales > Lachnospiraceae > UBA3402. The sequence continues at coordinate 2,159 of CANQGA010000009.1, forward strand.
TGGGACACCGTTATCGGCTGGACTACGGCAAGTACGGTCCGGCGGGGAAGGCGGCCGTCCGTGTCCTGTCCGGCATCGGGAAGCGGATCCCGATGAAGACGATCCTGAAGCTCCAGTATAAGGCGGCGACAAAGGATAAAAAGGGAAAGAGCGGGCTTCTGTATTACAGCAACTACCAGCCGGATTTCCTGTATGTGACCGTGAAGAAAGAGTGGAGCGGCGAGGCGGTGGATATGCCATTCGAGGATACGGTGCTGATGGCGCCCGCGGGCTGGGATCCGGTGCTGCGGGAGGTCTACGGCGATTATATGACGCTTCCGCCGGAGGAGAAACGGGCGCCGGCCCATTCGGACCAGGAGCTGGAAGTATTCTGAGGCGGGTGAAGGAGCGGGACAATGGAACGATTATTGTCAGTTGTGGTATCAGTCTACAATGAGGAAGAGGTCCTGGAGCGGTTTTACCGGGAGACCAGCCGGGTGCTTGAGGGGATCGGCTGGGATTATGAGATCATATTCGTCAATGACGGCAGCGCGGACGCAAGCCCGGCGATCCTGAAACGGCTGGCCCGGCAGGACGGCCGGGTCAAGGTGGTCAGCTTCTCGCGGAATTTCGGACATGAGGCCGCGATGATCGCCGGGATCGATCACAGCAGCGGGGACGGCATCGTGTGCATGGACGCGGATCTGCAGCACCCGCCGGAATGTATTCCTGATATGATCCGGTGCTTTGAGGAGGGCTTTCAGGTCATCAGCATGGTCCGCACGAAGAACGAGTCCGCCGGATGGTTCAAGAATCTGGCGTCGAAAGCGTTCTATAAGCTGATCAACGTCCTGTCGGACGTGCGCTTTGAGGACGGCGCTTCCGATTTCTTCGGGATCAGCCGAAAGGTCGCTTCCGTTCTTAAGGAGAATTATCGGGAGAGGATCCGTTTCCTGCGCGGCTATGTGCAGAATATCGGATTTAAGCGGACATCGATCGAGTATGAGGCCGGGGCCCGGGCGGGTGGACACAGCAAATACAGCATCCGCAAGCTGTTCCGGCTTTCCGTCAATACGATCGTCTGCTTCTCCGACCTGCCGTTAAAGCTTGGGATCTACGCCGGGCTCCTGGCGGGACTCATGGGAGCGGTCGTTCTGGTGTACACGCTGTTCACCCGTCAGGGCGCGCCCGGCGGATACGCCACGATCGTGGTGCTTCTGTGCTTTATGTTCGCGGTGCTCTTCCTGCTTGTGGGGATCATCGGGGAGTATATCGCGGTCCTGTTTACGGAATTAAAGGACAGGCCTATCTATATCGTCGAAGAGACAGAGAATCTGGACCGGTAAGGCGCGGAAAGAGCGTTTGCGGGAAATGTCGGGCGCGGAAACGATAAGACGACGACAGGGGAGAGCTGGGAATGGAACATGAACGGGAGATTATGGATGTGGCCATTGAAGCGGGCCACATCCTTTTGGAGAACGGAGCGGAGATCTTCCGCGTGGAGGAGACGGTTTACCGCATCAGCCGCCATTACGGGATCGACTCCGGGAGTATTTTCACGCTGAGCAACGGCCTTTTCGTCACGGCGGACAGCGTGGGCGCGGAGCCGTTTGCCAAGGTGATCCATGTGCCGGTGGGCAGCGCCCATCTGGACCGTGTGGCGGCGGTAAACCAGCTGTCGCGCGAGATCGAGGAAGGGAAGTATACGGTGGGCCAGGCGCGCGCCGAGCTGGAACGGATCCGGCACATGCCGGGCAAATCGTACCGGACGCAGGTGATCGGCGCGGCGCTCGGCAGCGCGGGATTCGCTTATATCTACGGAGGCAGTCCCATCGACAGTCTGGCGGCGTTTATCGCCGGGGCGCTGTTGTATGTCTATATCCTGTTTGTGAGCAGGCCGCATCTTTCCAAGATGGTTGGAAGCATCACCGGCGGCGCCGTCGCGACCGTCGCCAGCATGATCCTGTACGGTCTGGGACTTGGAGAGCATCTGAACTATATCGTGATCGGGGCCGTGGTATCCCTGATCCCGGGGGTGGCGTTTACCAACGCCATCCGCGATATCACAGACGAAAATTACCTGGCGGGCGTGGTGCGGATGCTGGACGCGCTTCTGGTGTTCTTCTGCATCGCCATGGGCGTCGGGCTCGTCTATGCCGTTGTGCAGCGGATGATGGGAGGTGCGGTGCTGTGAACCTGCCTGCGCAGATATTCGCCGCGGTTCTTGGTACCGTCGGCTTCTCGATCATGTTCAGCGTGCCGCGGGAGTATTACCCGCTGTGCGGGTTTGTAGGCGGCGCGGGGTGGTTTCTTTACTGTCTGGTGCTGCCGTATGCGGCCCCGCCGGAGGCGACGCTGGCCGCCGCGGTTCTTGTGGTGCTTTTATCACGGCTCTGCGCGATATGGCGGCGCTGCCCGGTGACGATCTTTCTGATCCCGGGCATCATACCGCTGGTGCCGGGCGGAGATATCTACTGGATGGCATACTATATTGTCATGAATCAGGTGGATCTGGCTGCGGAGAAGGGCTTTGAGGCGGTTAAGATCGCTGTGGCGATCGTGCTCGGCATTGTGTTCGTGTTCCAGGTCCCGCAGAGGGCGTTCGGCGCGGTCGTCCGTTTGTTCAGGAAAAGGTGACGGCCGGGCGGATAAGGAGGTTATGACGGATGTTTTTGGTCAAAAATGGTATGGTGGTCGATCCGGAGAAGCTGGACATGCAGCCGTTCGATGTAGTCCTGGACGGCGGCAGGATCGCCGGGATCGGTTTCTATGAGGACAACGGCTCCTATGAGACGGTGGTCGACGCCACAGGCTGCGTGGTCGCGCCCGGCCTGGTGGACGTCCATGTCCATTTCCGGGATCCGGGACTGACTTATAAGGAAGATATCCGAACCGGAGCGGCCGCGGCCGCGGCCGGAGGTTATACCACGGTGGTCTGTATGGCCAACACGAAGCCGCCGGTGGATAACGCGGAAACGCTCCGCTATGTGCTCGAAGAAGGCAAAAAGACCGGGATCCATGTGCTGTCGGCGGCCACGGTCTCCGTGGGAATGAAGGGTCAGGAGCTGACGGATATGCGCGCCCTGGCGGCAGCAGGCGCGGCGGGCTTTACGGACGACGGGGTCCCGCTGATGAACGAAGCGCTGGTGCGGGAGGCCATGGAGCTGGCGGCCGAGCTGGATGTGCCGCTCAGCTTCCATGAGGAAGATCCGGCGTTTATTAAGAATAACGGTATCAATCACGGCGCGGTGTCGGAGAAGCTGGGGATCTGCGGTTCTCCGGCGGTAGCCGAGGACAGCCTGGCGGCCAGGGACTGCATGATCGCGCTGGACGTGAGCCGGCGCGCGCAGACGCGCGGGAATGCCGGCGGTTCCGCCGGATGTCCGCTGCCGGCAGACTGCGTCCCCGCGCCCGGAGGCGCCATCGCCAACATCCAGCATATCAGCTCCCGCGCGGCGGTAGAGCAGGTGCGGCTGGCGAAGCGCCTGGGCGCCCGGGTGTGCGCCGAGGTGACGCCCCACCATTTTACATTGACGGAAGAGGCGGTACTGAAATATAAAGCCATGGCGAAGATGAACCCGCCTCTGCGGACGGAGGAGGACCGGCAGGCGCTGATCGCCGGCCTGCGGGACGGAACCATCGATATCATCGCCACGGATCACGCTCCCCACAGCGCTGAAGAAAAAGCCCGCGCGCTTACGGAAGCGCCCAGCGGCATCATAGGGCTGGAGACGGCCCTGGCGCTGGGGATCACGGAGCTGGTGCGCCCCGGATACCTGACGCTGCCGGAACTGATCGCGAAGATGAGCCTGAATCCGGCCAGACTATACCGTCTGGACTGCGGGCGGATGCAGACCGGCGCTGCGGCGGACCTGGTCGTCTTTCAGCCTGACGAGACGTGGACGGTGGAAAAATTCCGTTCGAGATCGGCGAATTCGCCGTTTACGGGGAGAGAACTCTGCGGAAAAGTAAAATACACGATCTGCGGCGGCAGGATCGTGTACCGGGACCGCGGCGGGCGGGAAGAGCGGCTGTGACGCGGCTTCGGCGGGGCTTACTGCCTGCCGGCGGCGTTTATCGCGGCGACATCCCCGGCGGCCGGGATCTGATAGTCCAGCGTGACGGTCTCCGGCAGATCGTAGTATTCTCGCATCCAGCGGATTATATTGGAAAAATTGGGATCGTAGACCATTTCATAACAGCATAATCCATCAAGGTTCTGATAAAGGGAAACTGTCTCCGGGGCATTTCCCTTTTGTGCTGCCGCTTCCCGGATCCGGGCTTCGTTATACATGTGTACGGCATAGTTGGCAGCGTAGCCGTGATAGATCTGCCGCATGTTCGGAAGACTGACCGCGGCCAGAACAAGGAGCGCAGGTACGCACGCCGGCTTCCACTGCAGCTCGGCTGCGGCGAACAGACAGGTCAGAAATGAACAGGACAGAAAGAGAAACGGAAGCATGGTGCGCAGGGGAAGCTCCGGGGCCAGGACAAGACAGCCCATGGAGGCGACCGCGGCCGCGAAAAGGACGGCCGGCAGGAACCGGTCCTTCAGGTAAAACAGGAGCAGGATCTCGCAGGCGGAGGCCAGCAGGTACAGATAAAGGCATACCAGCATGACGGTGCTGTGGGCCGCGGCCCCCAGCAGATGCAGCTTCAGTTTTACGATCAGATAGCACAGTACGGATCCGGTGAACAGGATATAGAATGCGTGGAGCCAGGCCATTTTCCGGTGCAGCCGGATAAGGAGGAGGCCCATGCAGCCGAAGGCCAGCAAAAGAATGAGAAGATAGTTGATGTTCTCGCCGGAGAAGAACATATTTCCGATGTTTCTCAGGTTGGAGAAGATCTTCTCGGCCAGACTCATTTCCATGTACGCCTGATTGTGGGCCATCCTTGAGCGGACGGCCGGGGATGAGAAGATCGGGAACGCGCCTGCAGCTGCCGCGGCGATTACGGCGGCGTCCGTAAGCTGGAACCTGCCGCCTTTTTTCAGCTTATAGCCGATCACCATGAGGATGCAGGCGATCACGGCGGCTGTCCATTGTTCATGGGAGAACGCGGAGAGAAAGCCCAGCAGAAGGACGGCGGAAAGAAGCCGCCCGTACCGGGGGCGCGGGGCGTCTGCCCTGGCGGAAGCGGCCGCGAGCTGACGGTCGGCGAGCCGGGTGTAGAGCGCCGCGAACGATAAGAATACGGGCACCGGGGCAGCATAGAGAAATGAGGCGCTGAACCAGTAGGTGCCGGAGCGCTGGATCATGATCCCGATGGTTCCGTAGAGCAGGCATGCGAAGGCGGCCGCGGGGCACTTAAGCCAGCCGGTCAGTCCGCCCGCGCGGACGGCGATGGCAAAGGAGAGGACGCCGGTCAGCAGCACGGAAGCCGCCAGGAAGACCTGTACGGCCCTGAGTCCGCCCAGCATGTACAGCAGCAGAAAGAGAAATACGAACGGAAGCCGCCCGTGGGTGATGGTGTAATGCCTCACAAGAAATGTCATAAGCTGTCGGAGATCATATTCGGAGCCGGTTACATCAGGAAGAGCGCCGCCGTAGCTCAGCGACAGATATCCGAAATCGTCGTAATAGATGAATACGTTCATAAACTGCCGGATCAGGAAGACAAAAAAGACCAGAAAAATGAGACCGCATATCCAGTTCCAGAAACCGACCTTTTTCATAACCGCAGTTTACTCCTGTTCTCTGATCCTGTTCTTCGGGCGGCTGCCGCGGGAATGCGGCGCCGCGCCCGGAGATTATTCTAACATGGGACGGCTCCATTTTCAACAGAGAAGTGGTTTTTCGGCGAAAACACTTGCAAAATGATTAGATTCATGTACAATAGGATTGATTAAAGAAGCGGACGCGGAGTGAGCTTAAGTATCATCGGAGGAGAATTGAATTTATGATCAGTGCGAACAACATTACACTGCGGGTCGGAAAGAAGGCGTTATTCGAGGACGTCAACATCAAATTTACGGAGGGGAACTGCTACGGCGTCATCGGCGCCAACGGCGCCGGCAAATCCACGTTCCTGCGGATCCTGTCGGGACAGCTGGAGCCTACCGCCGGCGACGTGGTGATCACGGACGGGCAGCGGCTTTCCTTCCTGCAGCAGGACCATTTCAAATACGACCAGTATACGGTGACGGACACGGTGATCCTTGGCAATCCCAGGCTTTACGAGGTGATGAAGGAGAAGGACGCCATCTATATGAAGGAGGATTTCTCCGATGAGGACGGCATCCGGGCGGCGGAGCTGGAGTCGGAGTTCGCCGAGATGAACGGCTGGGAAGCGGAGTCCGACGCGGCCAATATCTTAAACGGCCTCGGCGTGGACACGGATTACCATTACACGCTGATGAAGGACTTAAACGGCGCCCTGAAGGTGAAGGTGCTGCTGGCCCAGGCCCTTTTCGGCAACCCGGATATCCTGCTCCTCGACGAGCCCACCAACAACATGGACCTGGACGCCATCGCCTGGCTGGAAGAATTTTTGATCAATTTTGAGAACACAGTGATCGTGGTCTCCCACGACCGCTATTTCCTGAATAAAGTCTGCACGCAGATCGCCGATATCGACTACGGCAAGATCCAGCTCTACGCCGGAAACTACGATTTCTGGTATGAGTCCAGCCAGCTGATGATCAGGCAGATGAAGGAGGCCAACCGCAAGAAGGAGGAGAAGATCAAGGAGCTGCAGGAATTCATCCAGCGGTTCTCGGCCAATGCTTCCAAGTCCAAACAGGCGACCTCCCGCAAGCGGGCCCTGGAGAAGATCCAGCTGGACGACATCAAGCCCTCCAGCCGGAAATACCCGTACATCGATTTCCGGCCCTTCCGTGAGATCGGCAACGAGGTGCTGACGGTGACGAACCTGTCGAAGACCATCGACGGCGTGAAGGTGCTGGACGATATTTCCTTTATTTTAAACCGGACCGACAAAGTGGCCCTGGTAGGACCCAACGAGCAGGCGAAGACCGTGCTTTTCCAAATCCTTTCCGGGGAGATGGAGCCGGACAGCGGCGATTACAAATGGGGCCTGACCACGACCCAGTCCTATTTCCCGAAGGACAACAGCGCGGAATTTGCCAATGAGGACACGATCGTGGAGTGGCTGACCCAGTATTCGCCGGAGAAGGACGTGACGTATGTGCGCGGCTTCCTGGGCCGGATGCTGTTTGCCGGCGAGGACGGCGTGAAGAAGGTGAAGGTGCTCTCCGGCGGCGAGAAGGTGCGCTGCATGCTGTCGAAGCTGATGATCTCCGGCGCCAACGTGCTGATGCTGGATGAGCCCACGGACCATCTGGACATGGAATCCATCACGGCGCTGAACAACGGCCTGATGAAATTCCCGGGCGTGCTCCTCTTCTCCTCCCGCGACCACCAGATCGTGCAGACTACGGCCAACCGGATCATGGAGATCGTGAACGGGAAGCTGATCGACAAGATCACGACCTACGACGAGTATCTGGAGAGCGACGAGATGGCGAGAAAGCGCCAGGTGTTCACGCTGGTGAATACGGACGATGAGGAGCCGGTGACGGAAGAATAGGATCATGCGGGAAGGATAGAGTCATACAAAATGCAGAGAATCATATGAAATGCAGAGAGTCATACAAAATGCAGAGAGTCATATGAAATGCGGAACGAAAAAGGGGCGCCCGGCGGCGCCCCCATTTTCATGGGTTTCTCAGTGCTGAACTTTGTCCTTGTTCTCTTCGAACTTCTTCATGAACGCCGGACCGGCTTCGCCGGCCATCACCGGGATCAGCTCCCGGTCGTGGTTGCAGACGACGCGGGTGTGCTCGTCAAAGAGGATCGTCCATTCCTCTTCCGGCGTGCTGGGTTTCCACTGCGGGATCCCCGCGTGGTTCGGATCGCCGGTGCGGGCAAATGCCATCGCCGCGCCGAAGATCTCGCTCTCCAGCTTCTCGGTCAGGCCGCCTTCCATCTGGGTGTAGGGAGCGAGCTCCGTGTTGTGGAAGAAGAACGGCACGTCGGAGCAGTGCCACGGCGTGCGGCCGCCGTCGATGGGCATATCCTGATTGAACAGGTAGGCGTAGGTGCAGCTGTTCATCGCGCTTCTGATCTTGATGTACTGCTGTTCCGGCGCGCGGAAAATGAAATCCAGCGTCATCAGGTTGGCCGGATGGCGCTCCGGATAAGCCGTCTCGAACATAGGCAGGATCTTAGCCGCCAGTTCCTTGCCCAACAGGGCGCGGACCGCCTCGCGGCCTTCCTCCCGGGTCGCCGTATGGATATCGATGGAACTGGGCGCGAAGGAGGTGAACTCGCCGAACACGGAACCGACCATGAGCGGAACCTGCGAGGACTCCCTGCGGAATCCGTTGATGATCGGCTCGCCCGCGTAGTATTTGTTGGGGATCGGGGAACCGCCCACGTATTTGCCCGCGGCGCGGAGCGCCGGCGTTACCTTCGAGTAGGCCGCGGCCAGGGCCGCGTAGGGAACGGTCTCCAGCTCTTTGACACTGTCGATCTTTAATTCTTTCATCATCGCGCAAACCAGTTCTTCACCGCTGCCTTTGCTGTCCGCCAGCACCGGGCCGATGACGCCGCTCATGTTGATGCCCTTGGCGAACAGGCCGTCAGCTGCCGGCATCTGCAGAAGCGTCGTGATCTTGGCGCCGCCGCCGGACTGGCCGAACAGGGTCACATTGGCCGGATCGCCGCCGAACTTCGCGATATTGTCATGGATCCACTGAAGGGCCGCGATGATGTCGTCCATGCCGGCGTTGCCGGAATTGGCGTATTCTTCGCCGAAAGCGGACAGGTCGCAGAATCCCAGCACGTTCAGACGGTGGTTGATCGTGACGACCACCACGTCGCCGTGGATGGCCATATTCTCGCCTTCGTAGGCAATGTGCTCAATGGCGGAACCGGCCGCGAAGCCGCCGCCGTGGAGCCACACCATGACCGGACGGGCCTTGTCGTCGCAGCCGGGTGTCCAGATGTTCAGATTCTGACAGTTCTCATTCATGATCCAGTAGCGGTGGGGCACAAGAAGCTCGCCGTTGGGCTTGGGCATATCCAGAAGCGGGCATACATAGCCGAAGCTGGTGGTATCCAGAACGCCTTCCCAGGGCTCGACCGGTTCCGGCGCGTGGAAGCGCTTCGCCTGCGCGTAGGGAACGCCCTTAAAAACGGACAGGTTCCGGTACTCATAGCCGCGGATCTTTCCCTGCGTGGTCTCGACCACAGCTGTCTGCGGGTCGTAGGAGAATTGGTAGCTCATAATGGTCACTCCTTATCGTTTATTATCGCGTCAGCATCCGGGAGATGCGCGGATGACGCAACATTCAGGTACAATCAGTATATCATCAGAAATATTGCCCTGCAATAGTCAAGATATCGTATTTGCGACCGGCATCATTTCACATACGATCGTTTCCCGTATGATCGTTTCGCATACCGGCGCCCTCTTCGCATGGAAATAAAAAGGGGACTGCCCTCCGGCAATCCCCCGCGGTATTCAGTTTCAGAACTCCGGCTCGATCAGGCCGTATGTATTGCCTTTGCGCTTGTACACCACGTTTACCTGGTCGGTCTCCGCGTTCAGGAACATATAGAAATTATGCCCCAGAAGCTCCATTTCCACGCAGGCGTCCTCCGGGAACATGGGCTTCATGCCGAAGCGCTTGGTCTTGACGATATTGATCTCCTCGTCCTCCGCCGGCTCGTCCGACTCCAGGAACAGCTGGGAGAAGGACTGGGCAGACTGCTTCCTGTCGATGATCTTCTTCTTGTATCTGCGCACCTGCCGCTCGATCACTTCTTCCACCAGATCGATGGACACGTACATATCGCTTGAGGCCTCCTCGGCCCGGATGATCCCTCCTTTGATCGGTATGGTCACCTCGATCTTCTGCTCACCGCGCTGGATGCTTAAGGTGACGATCACCTCCGTTGTGGGGGTGAAATAATGTTCCAGTTTCCCGAGCTTCTCCTCGATAGCCGCTCTCAGCCCCGAGGATACTTCCATGTTTCTTCCGGTAATGGTAAAACGCATATTCATCAGCTCCTTCTATTGGGATACCTAAAGTATACCATACGTATTCTAAACATTCAACCAGATTCTTCGGAGTTTTCTGAAATCTAAAAAGGCGGTACGGACGGCGGAAAGGCAAAAAAATTTGTCGAAAACGCAAAGTTTATGAGATGTGAACAAAAATCTGTTTTTTCGACGGAAAAGCGGATTCGAACATACTTTTCTGCTGAAAAACGGTGGATAATGTGGATAACTCGGTGTATAACTGGTATTTCCCGAAAAATCGACACTTTTTTTCTGTGGAAAAATGAACCCGCCGACCGGAGCGCATGGCCGCCTGCCCGGCCATTCGAACATAATTTTTGTGCAATCTGTCTAAGTTACCATAATGAAAAATATTATGTTATCTTCCGCGTGCCGGAGCGGCCGTACATGACCTGGGCCATATTGACCGCTTCTTCCGGAGACATGTCGCCGGCGATCATATTTTTGACCGCGGTGCCGATGGAAAATTCGTAATCCCAGATGGAGCAGCCATCCGGCGTCGGCTGGGAGCTGACGCCGCGGCTTCCCAGGGCGAAGCTTTCCTGAGTGGCCGGCAGCCACGGGAAGATCACAAAGTTTTTGAAATTATTGTAGGTATCTGCCAGAGGAGAGGTGCCGCCCAGCCGCACGATCATCGTGGAGATGTCCGGCGTAAAGTACCAGCGGAGGAATTCCCGGCAGGCTTCCACGTTCTTTGAATAGCGGCAGATGCCGACTACGCCGCCTCCCAGAAGAGGCCGGCGGCCGGGTACTACGGCAGCGCCGATCTTGCCGATCATATGGGACCGGCCGGAGCTGATGATATTGGCGGCGTAATTGGAGTAGACGACGGTCATAGCCACGGATCCCTCCGTCAGCAGCCGGACGCAGCCGCGCCATGACTGAGGCCGGCCGGCAAAATCCAGCATTCGGAGATACTGGCGCATGGCCTCGGCCATTTCCCCGGTCCGGATGGCGGGGCCGGAAGCTTTCTGCGGGGCGTCCGGGACGTTCGCCAGGTAATAAGGCATGAAATCGCTGGCAGTGGCAAAAGCGGTCTGATCCATGATGGTGGTTCCGTACCGGGTAGGCGAATTGGGACTGCAGGCGGCGGTGAAAAACTCCGCGGTCTGCAGGTACTGCCCGATGGTAACAGGCACGGACAGAGTCTCATGATACCGCTCAAAATAAGCGCGGCGCAGCAGCGTGTCGTCGAACAGGTCGCTCCGATACAGCAGAAGCTGGACGCTGGGATCGAAGGGCAGGGTGTACATGGCGCCGCCGGAAAGGGAATAATTGTCATAATTCCCCCGGATCAGCGTCTGCGGAAGAGTCTCGGGCGTGATGCCGGCCTCGCTTAAAGGCATATAGGTCTTTCTGCCCATAACGTCCATGCGGGCCACATCCATCCGGATCAGGTCATAGCAGAAGTCGTCGCTCAGCATGTCGGCGGTAGCGGCCAGATCCTCCGCGGAGGTGCGTATCAGCTTTAAATGGATCCCGCTTTCCGCCTCAAACATAGGCAGAAGCTTATCCAGCGCGTTGGTCGTGGGAGTGTCAAGCGTGAGCATGGTCAGCGTGCGGACAGCTTTTTTCGGGATCTGAGGCAGAGCCTGCGGGAAACCGCCGTCTTCCATGGTGATGACCGGCGGCATGGATTCTTTTTGACGCGACCAGCGGATGATCTGATCCGCGATCCGCACGCCCATCTGGCTGAAATCCAGCCGGCAGGCAAGAAAATCCGCCGGCGCCAGACCGCCGGAATTGGAAAGCGTGATGATCTCCGGGCGTTCTTTCGCGTAGGAGATCCGCAGAGCGCTCTGAACGGCTTCTGCCCGGGAAAGGCTGCTGGTCACGATGGCGTCGAAACGGACGCCGGCCTGGACGATGTCGAAGGCGGTGTTGATGGCCAGGTTAAAGGTCGAGGTGAAATGCCGGATGGAGACAGCGCTGCCGTTTACGGCGTCTTCCAGACCTTTTATCAGCAGCTGATCGCGGGAAAAGGAGGGCGGCGTGGAGAACACGGCTACCTCCCTGCGGCCGCTGTCCAGGATATGGCGTCCGATGGCCGCGCCGATCTTCTCATAGTCAAAGCGGATGAACATATCGTTGGGCCGGACGGGTTCGCCGTCCCGGTCGATGTATATGACAGGGCACGGAAGATCCCTGTAGAGTTCTTCGCCGGAATTTCCCAGGCAGGAAACAGTCACTACGGCTGTCAGTCCCGACTGGGGAATGCGTTTCAGGATCGCTTCCTCGATACTGGCGATATCGTTGGTCGGATAGACGTTCACATCATAATCCGCCTTGAAAAGCGTGGTCTGAACCGCGTTGTAAAGATCCAGATAGATATCCTCGCAGAGAGAGGGAAGGATCAGGGCGACCGTCCGCGTGATCCCCTGCTTCAGCAGCTGGGCCTGAACGTTGGGCACATAACCCAGCTTTTTGGCGGCGTTCTCCACCAGACGGATCTTCTCGATACTGACTTTGCCGGTTTTGTTCAGAACGTTGGATACGGTGCCGTGGGAAACGCCCGCTTCCCTGGCGATGTCTTTGATCGTAGGCATAAAATACCTCCTGACTGATGCCCTGCCTTGTGGAAATCTATCTATATTAATAAGATAACAGAAAACGGAAGGATTCGCAAGAGAAATTGGACAAATATTGGACAAAAAAATCAAACAAAGATTTATAGATGAAATTCAGCAATAAAATTAGAACGAACCAATTGCAAAAATAGGCGCCGTTTCCGCAGATTACTGCAAATATTTGGAAATAAATACGGCGCCAATCGGACATATATAAAATAATTCGAAAATTAAGTCATAAAATTTGAAAATTAATATTGACACGTACCAATCAATGGTATATAATCATGATCATAGGATATCCTGATCATGTAACTGAAGACAATGGGGTGGACGGCCGGCGCACATGCGGAACGGCCGGAGGGGAAGGAGAGTGAAAGGCTTTGTGAATCAACAGGCAGCTCAAAAAATCCGGAAGCGCGCGAAAACCTGGAAGCTGATGAAGAAAAACTGGCTCCTGTATATGTTTCTGCTTCCGGCGGCACTTTATATCGCCATATTTCATTACGGGCCCATGTACGGGCTGCAGATCGCGTTTCGAGACTATAAGGCGGTCAACGGAATATGGGGAAGCAAATGGGTAGGACTGAAGTGGATCACCACCTTCATGAATACGCCGCGGTTCTGGATGATCTTTAAGAATACGCTGAAGATCAGCCTGTATTCTCTGATCAGCTTTCCGTTCCCGATCATTCTGGCAGTGTTTTTGAACAATGTGCGGAATGTGCGCAGGAAGAAATTCGTCCAGACCGTTACTTACATGCCCCATTTTATCTCCACAGTGGTGCTGGTGGGCATGCTCTCGCTGTTTTTGTCGCCGCGCAACGGCATTGTGAATATGCTGGTTGGATTGTTCGGCGGCCCGACCGACACGTATTTCATGGGACAGGCGGATTACTTTTCCCACATCTATGTCTGGTCCGGGATCTGGCAGAGCATGGGATGGGGTTCCATCATCTACGTGGCGGCGCTGACCGGCGTGGACCAGGAGCTGCATGACGCGGCCCAGGTGGACGGGGCCAATAAGCTCCAGCGGATCTGGCACATCGACATTCCGTCGATCCTGCCGACGATCATCATTATGCTGATCTTAAGGCTCGGAAGTATCATGGGCGTGGGCTATGAGAAGGTGTACCTGATGCAGAACTCATTGAATCTCACTTCTTCGGAGGTGATCTCTACCTACGTGTATAAAATGGGTCTGCAGGATCAGCGGTTCAGCTACTCAGCGGCGATAGGTCTGTTCAACAACGTGATCAATTTTATCGTGCTCATCATCGCCAATAAGACGGCGGATAAGGTGAGCGGATCCAGTCTGTGGTAAGGAGGGCGGCCTATGCAGAGTATGATCCGAATCCGGAAACGTTCGGCGAACGGGATCCGGCAGTCCTGGGACAACAGACTGTTCGACGCGCTGGCAAACACATTTCTGATCCTGCTTACCATCGTTACGATCTATCCGCTGTGGTTTATCCTTGTGGCGTCGTTTACCGATTATAAGCTGATCAACGCCGGATCCCTGCTTCTGTATCCGAAGGGATTCCATTTGATGGGATATCAGCGGGTGTTTGCGGACTGGAGGGTCTGGTCCGGATACATGAACACATTAATCTATACGGTAGGTGGTACGATCTTCGGATCGATGGTGACGATCCTGGCGGGGTACGCTTTTTCCAGAAAAGACCTGCCGGGCAGCGGGATTTTGATGAAGCTGTTTATTTTTACGATGTATTTCGGCGGCGGTCTGATCCCGACATACATCATGATCAAGAATCTGGGGCTTCTGGACACGCGGCTTCTGATGATCCTGCAGAGCAGCATTTCGGTACATAACATCATTGTAGTGAGGTCTTTTATGAAGACCAATATCCCGGACGAACTTCTGGACGCGGCGACTATCGACGGCTGCGGGAACGGAACGTTTTTCGTGTCGATCGTGATGCCGCTGTCGAAGGCGATCTTCGCGGTGATGGTACTGTATATCGCGGTGAGCCACTGGAATTCATATTTCAACGCGCTGATCTATCTGACGGACAGGTACAAATATCCGCTTCAGGTGTTTTTAAGGGAGATCCTGCTGCAGACGACGCAGAATCATGAGATCATGGAGGATGCGGAGATGGCCCTTCAGGTGCAGCAGATGACGGCGACGATTCGGTACAGTGTGATCGTGGTATCGACGGCCCCGATCCTCTGTGTGTATCCGTTTATTCAGAAGTATTTTGTGAAGGGAGTTATGATCGGCTCGGTCAAAGGCTGAGCTGATCGGGAATGGTATATCATTTTCTAAAACGAACAGGAGGTATTTTATGAAAAAGCAGGTATTGGCGGCTATACTGACGGCGGCATTGGCGGTATCGGCACTGGCGGGATGCGGAAATGGAAATTCCGCGCAGCAGACGACGGCGGCGACGACCGCGGCAAAACAGGAAACGCAGGCGGCGACGGCGGCTTCTTCCGGGGAGACGTCACAGGAGGCTGCGGAAACGGGAAAAGAGATCACATCAAATGGACTTCCCGTAGACTACTTTGCGGGAACGACTCTGAATATCTATACAAAGCCGTCCGCGGAGCTTGATACTTCCGCGAATCCAAATGATAAAGCGATTTATCAGATGGTCGAGGAAGCGACGGGAATCCATGTGAACTGGACGCTTCTGACCAGCCAGGCCTGGTCGGAGCAGGTAAATCTGAAGCTGTCCAGCGGCGATATGCCGGACGCGTTCCTTTCTAACGTGGGAGAGAGCACGGTCAGCAACAATATGGATATGTTTTACGATCTCAGCAAGGATGATATCTTAAAGACTTATGCGCCGGATGTGCTGGCGACGATCGAGGCAGTTTATCCCAATGGGATTGGAGCGATCACGTGGCCTGACGGTTCCATCCGCTCTCTTCCTACATCGAGACTGGAGACCGTCTATAAGGAAGCGAACTGGGTTCCGATGATCAATACAACATGGCTTAAACGCGTAGGTATGGATATGCCGACGACTACCGATGAGTTATATGAAGTATTATGCGCATTCCGTGATCAGGATGCCAATGGGAACGGTGATCCGAACGATGAAATCCCCTTTGGATTTGCTGATAAGTACAGCGACTGCCATATTCATCATTCCGCTAATTTCTTCGGCATTGCCAACGCGAGAGACGGAGATTCCGGACATTATAAAATGGTGAAAAATGGAGTCGTAACGCCTACTGCCGATACGGACGCATGGCGCGCGTGGCTGGAGTGGCTGCACAAGCTTCTGGAGGAAGGGCTTCTGGATGTGGAAGGATTCTCGCAGACGGGCGATGAATGGACCGCGAAGCTGAGTCAGGATCTTTACGGCATGACCTTTATGTTCAGTCCGGCCCACAACGGTTTGAATTATGATGACTGGGATGTGGTCATGGTTCAGGGTCTTGAGGGCGTGGAGCCTGTGATCGATGGCAACCGTTATCATGATACGACGGTCAAACTGGGTCTTACTATCGCTGCGGACAGCGAAAATGTTCCGGCACTGCTGCACTGGTGGAATTACATTTCCAGTTCCCGTGAATTGAAGATGATCGATTTTGCCGGAGAGCAGGGGATTCTGTGGGATGTCTATGACGGAGAGATCTACTTAAGCGATGACTGGAAGAAGAAACCTGAGTTTGCCAATGAATCGGCCAGCAGCCTGACTAATACGCGGGGCGAAGGCGGTAAGAGCGTACTGATCTCGGTTGAAGAGTATGCAGTGGATCCGCAGAATATCCATCTGGTTGACGGAGTGCCGACGGAATTGGAGTTCGATCACACGGATACGACACAGGGCCGGATCAAGATTCAGGAGAAGGTCATGGATTACCTGCAGTATGAGTATATTCCAGCTAAGTTCGAGGATCCTGAGGCGGTCAGCGAGAGGACGTTTCTGGAGACGGATCTGATGCCGATGATGTCCAATTTCCTGTCTACCAGCATCATGGACGGCATCACCGACGAGTCCTGGAACGCGTATCTGAAGGATCTGGAGACCTACGGCTACTATGACTGGATCGAGTGGTATCAGAAGAGTCTTGACGGAGAACTTTAAGCAGGTGTGAGTATGAACGAGCTGAACGAATTATGCAGAAGTAAAGGCGTCCTGGTGGCGGCGCACCAGGGACTTGGCGGGGCGAATATTCCGGCCAATACGATCCCTGCGTTTGAGCTGGCCGTCAGAAACGGCGCGGCGGTTCTGGAGATGGATCTGTTTAAGACGGCGGACGGGGAGCTGTTCATTTTCCATACGGGCAAGGAACGGCTCCGGCTCCGGCTGGAGGCCGATGTCAGGACTATGACCGCGCAGCAGGTGCGGGAGCTCCGGTTTATCAACGCGGACGGGGCGGCGACCCACTACGGCCTGGACTCCTTCGACGACGTGCTGGAGCATTTCCGGGGGCGATGCCTGATGAATCTGGACCGCTGCGGCGGCTTTCTGGAGGATGTAGCGCGCTGCGTAGATCGCCACGGGATGCGGGAGCAGATCCTTCTCAAGACGGATCCGTCGGAGGAACGGCTGGCGGAGGTGGAGGCGTTCGCGCCGGAATACATGTATCTGCCGGTCTATAAGGAGACGGATACGGCTACTGAGCGGATCCGCGGGAGGAATATCCATATGGTCGGGGCGGAGCTGGTATTCGCGCGGGAGGATTCGCCGATCGCCTGCCAGGAATATATCGACTCGATGCGCCGGATGGGAATGGTACTGTGGGTCAATACGCTGATCTACAATGAGAATGTGCCTCTGAGCGCCGGCCACAATGATGATGTCTCGCTCCTTAAGGATCCGGATGACGGCTGGGGCTGGGCGGCCCGGAAGGGCTTCGGCATCATTCAGACCGACTGGACGGCCCAGTGCGCGGAGTGGCTTAAGCATCACGGGTTCAGCTATTAAGATGGGAGAGGCTTATATGAGGATGAGTTTTTCGGGTGTCGGCGCGGCGTACAGGCCTTCCTGGGGCAGCAACAGTGCGTTTTTCATGGCGGAGGACCAGCTTTACCTGATGGACTGCGGAGAAACGGTGTTCGGCCGTATGGCGGACCGGCCGGAGCTTGCGCGGTGCGCGGCGGTGAATATATTGGTTACCCACCGCCACCCGGATCATATCGGCAGTCTGGGCTCGCTGGCTTCTTACTGCAGGTACGTGTTGGGCAAGCCGGTACTGGTGGCTTCGCCCGACGCGGGACTGCCGGTGATACTGGAGCTTATGGGGATCTGCAGGGAGGCGTATCAGTTCCGGACGGATTTTTCGGAGCCGTTTCCCGGCGGGATCAGGGTGACGCCGCTTAAGGTATGCCACGCTCCCGGGATGGACTGTTACGGCTATTATCTTTCCGACGGAAAGGAAACCGTTTTTTACAGCGGCGATTCCAATAAGATGCCGGAACAGGTGATCGAGGGGCTGAAGGCGGGTACATTGGCCCATGTCTATCAGGAGACCACCTATGAGAAGAAGGAGAATCCCGAGCACTGTTCTTTGAAACAGCTGTGCGAGTGTATTCCCGGCGGACTGCGCGGCCGCGTCACCTGCATGCATTTTGGAGAGGAATTCCGGGAGGCGGTGGAGAAGAACGGTTTCCTCGCGGCTCGGGTATGCGAACTGTGAGCACTGCGAAGATCTGTAAAGAAACCGGGTGAATAAGCGAAACTTCGGCTGCCGGTATTTGTCGAAAGCTGCGAATCGATGGAGGTGATTCGCAGCTTTTTTAATTAATGAAAAAAGTTTGAATACGCGGCAGAACTTTTAAAGGGGACTTCGTACAGGATCGCTGATATCGCCGGGATGCTGGGATACATGCAGACGTCCGGCTTTATCCGCCAGTTCCGAAATTATTACGGCATGACGCCCAGGGAATACAGAGACTCGATTGCGGCGGAGGAAGAATGAAGCATCCCGCGATTTTTGGGACTGGAAAAATCCGGCGATAAGCGCTATGATAGAGGCGTCACCGGATGCGGACAGGCAATTGATCGGCGGGGCGGAAGAAAGGAAGAAGAAAGCGATGCATGAAGAGGATAAGATCTGGGCGCGGAATGTTCTGGCGCGTATCACAGAAAAGATGGAGAAGGTAAGCGTCCGCTCTGCGGACAAGATCCCCTATACGACGGAGAACGGCGTCCACGACGACTGGTCGGGAGACGACAAGATCGGCTGGTGGACCAACGGCTTCTGGGGCGGCATGATGTGGCAGATGTACGAGCTGACCGGGCAGGAGCGATATAAAGCGGTCGCGGAGAGCGTGGAGCGGAAGCTGGACCGGGTGCTGATGGACGCTCAGTCCATGGATCACGACAGCGGATTTAAATGGCTGCCCACGTCGGTGAATAACTACCGGCTGACAGGCGATCCGGCGTCGCGGAACCGGGCGCTTCTGGCGGCCAATAACCTGGCGGGGCGTTTTAACCACGCGGGGCAGTTCATCCGCGCGTGGAACGACTGGGGCGGCAACGGGCCGGACCGGCGGGGCTGGGCCATCATTGACTGTATGATGAACCTGCCGCTTTTGTATTGGGCAAGCGAAGAGACGAAGGATCCGCGCTTTGCCCAGACGGCCATGCGGCACGCGGACACGGCGGCGCGGTGCTTCGTGCGTGAGGACGGCTCTGTCAATCATATCGTGGAGTTCGATGTGGACAGCGGTGAAATGGTGCGAAGCTACGGCGGCCAGGGATACGGGGACGGCTCGTCCTGGACCCGGGGGCAGGCCTGGGGGCTTTACGGATTCGCGCAGAGCTTCCGGCATACGGGGAAGCGGGAGTACCTGGATACGGCCATGCGGATCGCGGACTATTTCATCGCGCATATTCCGGAGAGCGGCCTGATCCCGGTGGACTTCTGCCAGCCGGCGGAGCCGGCGTGGGAGGATTCGACGGCGGCGGCGATCGCGGCCAGCGGGCTTCTGGAGATCCGGCAGCTGCTTGGGGAGAAGAAAAAAGAAAGCGCCGGGAGTGCGGAAAATGGACCGGGAGAAGACGGCCGGAAGTATCTGGAAGCCGCGGCCAGACTTCTGCGCGCCCTGACCGAACGGCGGGTGAACTGGGACGATGCGGCGGACAATCTTCTGGAGAAATGCACCGCGGCCTATCACGATAAGAACCATGAATTCTCCATCATCTACGGGGATTATTATCTGATCGAAGCGCTGATGAAGCTGGCGCTGTGAAAGATTCGTTAATTTTTTGTGAACAACTCTGTTATTTGGTTGAATAAAACTGCGGTTGGTGGTAGAATATCTAAGATTATACCTAAACACGCAGTTTTATTACGTTAACAGGCAGAAGCGGCGGCCGTCCTGAGGGGCCGCTTTCTGACGCGGCGAAAGCGGCTGCTTCTGTAAAAATTTATCAGGAGAGTGACAGATGAATCTCGTAGAGAAGATTTTCGGTACCCACAGCGAGCGGGAACTGAAGATGATATATCCCATCGTGGACAGGATCGTGGCCATGCGGCCGGAGATGATGGCATTAAGCGATGAGGAGCTGAGGGGGAAGACAAAGATATTCAGGGAGCGGCTTGCGGCGGGGGAGACCCTGGACCAGATCCTGCCGGAGGCCTTCGCGGCTGTGCGCGAGGCGGCCCGCAGGACCCTCAATATGGAACATTTCCCGGTGCAGCTGATCGGCGGCATCGTCCTTCATCAGGGGCGTATCGCTGAGATGAAGACCGGCGAAGGCAAGACCCTGGTGTCTACCTGCCCGGCTTATCTGAACGCGCTGGCGGGCAAAGGCGTCCAGATCGTGACGGTCAACGATTACCTGGCCAAGCGTGACGCCGAGTGGATGGGCCGCATCCATGAATTCCTGGGCCTGAGCGTGGGCGTGGTGCTCAACTCCATGACGTCCGAGGAGCGCAAGAAGGCGTACGCCTGCGATATCACCTATGTGACGAACAATGAACTGGGCTTTGATTATCTGCGCGACAACATGGCTCTTTATAAAGAGCAGATGGTGCTGCGGGAGCTGGACTACGCGATCATCGACGAGGTGGACTCGGTGCTGATCGACGAGGCGAGGACGCCGCTTATCATTTCCGGTCAGAGCGGCAAGTCCACGAAGCTCTACGAGGTCTGCGATATCCTGGCGCGGCAGCTTCAGCGCGGCGAGGCGTCCGGCGAGTTCACGAAGATGAACGCGATCATGGGCGAGGATATCGAGGAGACCGGCGACTTCGTGGTCAACGAGAAGGATAAGGTGGTGAACCTGACCGAGGATGGCGTGAAGAAGGTGGAGCAGTTCTTCCACATCGAGAACCTGGCCGACCCGGAGAATCTGGAGATCCAGCACAATATCATCCTGGCGCTGCGCGCCAACAACCTGATGCACCGGGACAAGGATTATGTGGTCAAGGACGACGAGGTCCTGATCGTCGATGAATTTACGGGCCGCATCATGCCGGGCCGCCGCTATTCCGACGGTCTCCATCAGGCGATCGAGGCCAAGGAGCATGTCAATGTGCGCCGCGAGAGCAAGACGCTGGCGACGATCACGTTCCAGAACTTCTTCAACAAGTTCCGCAAGAAGGCCGGCATGACCGGTACGGCGCTGACGGAGGAGAAGGAGTTCCGCAACACTTACAGCATGGACGCCATCGAGATCCCGACCAACAAGCCGGTGATCCGGGTGGACCATAACGACGCGGTCTATAAGACGAAAAAGGAGAAATTCAAGGCGGTCGTCGACGAGGTGGAGGAGGCCCATTCCAAAGGGCAGCCGGTGCTGGTGGGCACCATTACCATCGAGACGTCCGAGATGTTAAGTAAGATGCTGAACCGCCGGGGCATTCCGCATAAGGTATTAAACGCCAAGTTCCATGAGCTGGAGGCGGAGATCGTGGCGGACGCCGGACTTCACGGCGCGGTGACCATCGCCACCAACATGGCCGGCCGTGGTACCGATATCAAGCTGGATGAGGAAGCCAGGGAGGCGGGCGGCCTGCGGGTCATCGGTACGGAGCGCCATGAGGCGCGGCGTATCGACAACCAGCTGCGCGGCCGTTCCGGACGTCAGGGAGACCCTGGCGAGTCCAGGTTCTACATTTCCCTGGAAGACGATCTGATGCGCCTGTTCGGTTCCGAGCGGCTCATGGATATGTTCAATGCCCTGGGCGTGCCCGAGGGCGAGCAGATCGAGCATAAGATGCTCTCCAGCGCCATCGAAAAGGCCCAGAAGAAGATCGAGAACAACAACTACGGAATCCGCGAGAACCTGCTGAAATATGACGAGGTCATGAACGAGCAGCGCGAGGTCATTTACGCGGAGCGCCGCAGGGTGCTTGACGGCGACAACATGCGCGATGTGATCCTGAAGATGGTGACGGATATCGTAGAGCACGCGGTGGATATGGCGATCGCCGAGGACGCGGCGCCGGAGAACTGGGACCTGAAGGAACTGAACTCCCTGCTGCTGCCCATCATTCCGCTTCCGCCGGTCGTATTGAATGATACGCAGAAGGAGCGGATGAAGAAGAAGGAGCTGGTCCACCAGCTGAAGGAGGCCGCCATCAAGCTGTATGAGGCGAAGGAGGCGGAGTTCCCGGAGGCGGAGCAGATCCGTGAGATCGAGCGGGTGATCCTTCTGAAGGTCATTGACAATAAATGGATGTCCCATATCGACGATATGGATCAGCTGCGGCAGGGCATCGGGCTGCAGGCCTACGGACAGAAGGATCCGCTTGTGGAGTACAAGATGAGCGCCTACGAGATGTTCGACGGCATGACGGCGGCGGTGAAGGAGGATACGGTCCGGATCCTGTTCCATATCCGCGTTGAGCAGAAGGTGGAGAGGGAGCCGGCGGCGAAGGTGACGGGAACCAACCGCGACGACTCCGTGGCGAAGGCGCCGGTGCGCAAGGAAGTGAAGAAGATCTATCCGAACGATCCGTGCCCGTGCGGGAGCGGGAAGAAGTTTAAGCAGTGCCATGGGCGGAAGCCGGTTTAGAAATGATGCCGCGGGAGGTATCCTCCCATAGGAGGATTGAGGTAGCTATAAGTTTTGGCACAGTATAGAAAGAAGGTGACACGATGGTTGAGCTTGACCAGTTCAAGTATACGTTATCGACATTTCAGAAACCATTAGTGGAAGTGAGGGATTCACTTTGACCTGGACAACAAGGTCAGACGAATCGCGGAATTAGACCGCTCGATGGAGGAGCCGGGATTCTGGGACGACCCGGAGCGGTCCACAAAGCTGATGAAGGAAGCCAAGAACCTGAAGGATACGGTGGAGGGCTTCCATAAGCTGGAGCAGCAGTATGAGGATATTGAAGTCCTGATCGAGATGGGGAACGAGGAGAACGATCCGGATGTGATCCCGGAGGTCCGCCAGATGCTTGACGAGTTTACGACGGAGCTGGAGGATCTGCGGATCAGCACCCTGCTTTCGGGACAGTATGACAATAATAACGCGATCCTGCGGCTGAACGCGGGGGCGGGCGGCACAGAGTCCTGCGACTGGTGCAGCATGCTGTATCGGATGTACTGCCGCTGGGCGGATAAGAAAGGCTTCACAACGGAGCTTCTGGACTATCTGGACGGCGAAGAGGCGGGCATCAAGTCCGTGACGATCCAGATCAACGGCGTGAACGCCTACGGGTATCTGAAGTCGGAGCACGGCGTGCACCGGCTGGTGCGCATTTCCCCGTTCAACGCGGCGGGCAAGCGGCAGACCTCTTTTGTGTCCTGCGATGTGATGCCGGACATTGAGGAGGATCTGGATGTGGACATCAATCCGGACGACCTGCGGATCGACACCTACCGGTCCAGCGGCGCCGGCGGCCAGCATATCAATAAGACGTCCTCGGCGGTGCGCATCACCCACATCCCCACGGGCGTGGTGGTGCAGTGCCAGAACGAGCGGTCCCAGTTCCAGAACAAGGATAAGGCCATGCAGATGCTGAAGGCCAAACTGTTCATCTTAAAGCAGCAGGAGAACGCGGCGAACCTTTCCGACATCCGCGGCGACGTGGCGGATATCGCGTGGGGCAGCCAGATCCGCTCCTATGTGCTGCAGCCCTATACGATGGTGAAGGACCACCGGACAGGCGAGGAGAGCGGCAACGTAAACGCGGTTCTGGACGGCGGCCTGGATCCGTTCATCAGCGCTTACCTGCGGTGGGTCAGGCTGGGCGGAGAGAAAAAGTAGATCATATGTAAGGTCAGGATAAGCGGGTGATTCTGCGTGACAGTGTCATTCGCTTTTTGGAACTTGCTTTTACGGACAGGAGGCGTGACGGCCGTGATCTATACAGTGACGCTTAACCCGGCTATTGACAAAACGGTGGAGATCCCTTCTTTCACCGTCGACGCGGTGAACCGGGCTGTCCATGTCCGGAAAGATCCGGGCGGGAAAGGAATAAATGTTTCGAAAGTGATCGAAAGCCTGGGCGGAGACAGTGTGGCGTATGCCGTGCTGGGAGGCGGTACGGGAGCGGAGCTTGAGAAAATGTTGTCCGGTTCCCGTTTCCGGCTTGAAAGTATCCGGACCGGGCAGGCGACCAGGACGAATACGAAAGTGGTCGATCCGGTTCTGCATACGAACACGGATATTAATGAACCGGGCGCGCCCTTTGGCAGCGAAGCGGCGGCGGAACTGAAGCGGAGGCTGGAGGCGCAGCTTGAGGCAGGGGATATCCTGGTGCTTTCGGGCAGCGTGCCGGCCGGAACAGACAAAAATATCTATAAGGATCTGACCCTGATGGGAAAGGCGCGCGGCGCGAAGGTATTTCTGGATGCGGACGGCGAGCTGTTCGCGAGAGGAATTGAGGAGGCACCGTTTCTTGTAAAGCCCAACCGGGTTGAACTGGAGCAGTATTCGGGGAGGAAGCTTAAGACGCGGGAAGAACTTTGCGAGGCCGGAAAAGAACTGCTGGAGAAAGGCGTCGGCGCGGCGCTGATCTCACTGGGCAGCGACGGGGCTTTGCTGTGCCGGAGAGAAAAAATTGACGGCAGCCGGGACAGTTTCCTGTGGGCGGAAAGTCTGCCCGTATCGGTCGCCAGTACGGTAGGCGCCGGGGATTCCATGATCGCGGCGTTTGCGTACAGCCTGGATAAGGGGATGGATTATGCGGATGCGTTTCGACTGGCTGTTGCGGCAGGTTCGGCGGCAGTGACCTGTTCCGGTTCCCAGGCACCGGACGCGGAACTGGTGTGGAAGCTGTATGATCAGACGGAACTGCGCGGAAGCGGAGAAAAAACTCAGAAAGGCAGGAGATAACTATGGGAAAATGGCAGAGACATTTATACCAGCCGGTACTCCCTCTGGGAGAGGACGGCAGGCGGGTGACCGGAAGCGAGGCGCATATCGCGCTTTCCCGGCGGGCGGCCGGGGAAGGAATGGTACTTCTGAAAAATGAGAAGGAGTGCCTTCCGCTTGCCGCGGGCGCGAAGGTGGCGCTGTTCGGCAAGGGGACGATCGACTATGTAAAAGGCGGAGGCGGAAGCGGCGACGTGACGGTCGCCTATGTGCGCAGCCTGTACGAAGGCATGAAGCAGATGGAGAGCCGGGGAAAGGTGGAGCTGTTCCACGAGCTTCCGCTGTTTTATGAAAAGGAGATCGCCGCCCAGTACGCGGCTGGGGCGGTTCCCGGCATGACGAAGGAGCCGGCTCTGCCGGAGGAGCTGCTTGAGCGGGCCGTGAAGGCGGCGGACGTCGCCGTCGTGACCTTCTGCCGGTTTTCGGGAGAGGGATGGGACCGGGTCAGCGCTGATGGCGCCGCGCAGAGGCAGAAGGCTGAGGAGAGTCCGGTCCTGCGCATGGGAAAGGATATCTTTGAGCGGGGCGATTTCTATCTGACGAAGGCGGAAGAGGCGCTGCTTGAGGCAGTCTGCGGCCGGTTTGCCCGGGTGATCGCGGTGATGAATGTGGGCGGCATGGTGGACAGCAGCTGGTTTAAGGACAATGACCGGATCGGCGCGGTGCTGATGGCCTGGCAGGGCGGCATGGAAGGCGGAACGGCAGCAGCGGAGGTGCTGTGCGGCGACGTGAATCCGTCCGGGCGGCTGGCGGATACATTTGCGGCGTCGCTGGAGGATTATCCGTCGACGGCGGGTTTCCATGAATCGGACGACTATGTGGATTATACCGAGGATATTTACGTTGGTTATCGGTACTTTGAGACGATTCCGGGGGCCGCGGGGAAGGTCAATTATCCGTTCGGGTTCGGACTTTCGTATACCGGTTTCGATATCAGCGTTAAGAGCGGGTCAGCGCAGGGAGACGAGATCGTCTTTGACGTGCGTGTGAAGAATACGGGCAGCCGCGCGGGAAAGGAAGTCGTTCAGGTCTATTTCGGAGCGCCTCAGGGGAAGCTGGGGAAGCCGGCCAGAACGCTTGCCGCGTTTCAGAAGACGAAGCTGCTGGAACCGGGGGAAGAAGCAGATCTTCGGCTGTCATTTCCGGTCGCGTCCATGGCCTCCTACGACGATACGGGGAAGGTGCGCGCCAGCGCGTACGTCCTGGAGCCGGGAGAATATGTCTTTTATGTCGGAAACAATGTGCGCGACGCGGTGAAGGCGGATTTCGTATACCGGCAGGAAAATGTTCAGGTGACGGAGCAGCTGGCATCCCAGGCGGCGCCTCACAGGCTTTCTAAACGGCTTCTGGCCAGCGGGGAATACGAGAACCTGCCGGCGGGCGAGGCGGAGACAGGCGCGGCAGCCGCATGCCGGGCGGAGCCGGAAACGGCCGGACCTGCCTGCCCGGAAACAGGCGCGGAAGCGGCTCTTCTGCCCCAGGATCCGGCGGAACTGGAAGGCGTGCAGCCTGCCGCAAGAGGGATCGGCCGGATCCGCCGTGACCGGCTCGGGGACAGGCCCCAGCTTCTGGATGTGGCGGAAGGCCGGATGACGCTGGATGATTTTGCGGAGCAGTTAAGCGACGACGACCGGATCCATCTGCTGGGCGGCCAGCCCAATACCGGCGTGGCCAATACCTTCGGCATGGGCAATATTCCGGAGTACGGCGTGCCGAACGTGATGACGGCGGACGGACCTGCGGGTCTGCGCATCCGGAAGCCCTGCGGGATCTTTACGACCGCGTTTCCATGCGCGACTTTGCTGGCGTGCACCTGGGATCCGGAACTGGCGGAGCAGATCGGGGCCGCGGCGGCGGACGAACTGAAGGAGAATAATCTGGCCGTCTGGCTGGCGCCGGCGGTGAATATCCACCGCAGCCCTCTGTGCGGACGGAATTTCGAGTACTATTCCGAAGATCCGCTGCTGGCCGGAAAGGCAGCCGCCGCGATGGTGCGCGGCATCCAGTCGAAGAAGATCGGCGCCTGCGCGAAGCATTTTGCCTGCAACAACAAAGAGACGAACCGCAAGGACAGCGATTCCCGCGTATCCGAGCGGGCACTGCGGGAGATCTACCTGAAAGCGTTCGAGATCATTGTGAAGGAATCACAGCCGTATATGATCATGACCTCCTATAACCTGGTCAACGGCGTGCGGGCTTCCGAGAATAAGGACCTGCTGACCGGAATCCTGCGTGGCGAGTGGGGCTATACCGGTCTTGTGACCACGGACTGGTGGACCCGCGGCGAACATTACCGGGAGATCAAGGCCGGCAACGACGTGAAAATGGGAACCGGCTATCCGGAGCGGGTGAAGGAGGCCCTGGAGAAAGGACTGATCAGCCGGGAGGAGATCACGGCCTGCGCGCGGCGCGTGCTGGAGATGATACTCAAGCTGGAATAATTTCTGCCGGGATTATTCCCGCGCCGGTTCGCACCCGAAAAAAATAGTTGCATATCCCGGATAAATATGCTACTATCTTTCCCATGGACACAAATGTGCTTGCCAGACGAACAGAGGGAGGACTGCATGGGAGAGAGCAACAAGTACTATGTGGTGACGAAGAAGGCGGTGCCGGAGGTGCTTCTTAAAGTGGTGGAGGCCAGACGGCTTCTGGAATCCCAGAAGGTGCTGACGGTGCAGGAAGCCACGGACGCCGTGGGCATCAGCCGCAGTTCATTTTACAAGTACAAAGACGACATTTTGCCGTTCTATGATAATGCGAAAGGGAAGACAGTGACCTTTGTGACCATCATGGATGACGAGCGGGGGCTGCTGTCTGATCTTTTGCGCATCGTGGCGGTCTATAAAGCCAATATCCTGACGATCCACCAGAGTATTCCGGTGAACGGCGTGGCGACGATGACGCTGAGCGTGGAGGTGCGGTCCGACACCGGCGACATCTCCGCCATGGTGGAGGAGATGGAAGCCATGAATGGCATTCATTCGGTGAAAATAATCGCGCGGGAATGAGGCAGGATCCGGTTCCGCGGGGATGAGTGCTGCGGATGTGGGCAGAAAGACGAAGAAAAATACAGCCAGGGAGTGAATGATATGGTATATGCAGCGATCATGGGATACGGAACCATCGGTTCCGGCGTATTTGAGGTGCTGACGGTCAACCGTGCGCAGGTGGCGGCCGCGGCCGGGCAGGAGATCGAGGTGAAATATGTGCTGGATCTGCGGGATTTCCCGGGGAGTCCGGCTGAGGATAAGATCGTCCATGATTTCTCGGTGATCGTAAATGACCCGGAAGTGAAGCTGGTGGTGGAGACCATGGGCGGACTGCAGCCGGCCTATCCCTTCGTGAAGGCGTGCCTGGAGGCGGGAAAGCATGTGGCGACGTCCAATAAAGCGCTGGTAGCGGCTTATGGAACCGAGCTTCTTGCGATCGCCCGCAAAAAGCATGTGAATTTCCAGTTTGAGGGGAGCGCGGGCGGCGGGATCCCCATTATCCGCACGCTGTACCGGTGCCTGGGCGGCGAGCGGATCTCGGAGATTACCGGGATCTTAAACGGCACGACCAATTACATTTTGACGAAAATGGACCGGGAGGGCATGTCTTTTGAGCAGGCCCTTAAGCAGGCCCAGGAGCTGGGATACGCGGAGAAAGATCCGACGGCGGATGTGGAAGGCCATGATACCTGCCGCAAGATCGCGATCCTGACGGCGATGGCGTCCGGCAAAGAGGTGGATTACGAGGACATTTACACGGAAGGCATCACGAAGATCCACGCGTCGGACCTGAAATACGCCGCGGCCATGGAGATGGCCGTCCGCCTGCTGGGTTCCGCCCAGATGGCCGGGGACGCGGTCTCTGCCTGGGTGGCCCCGGTGATGGTGGGACGGGAAAACCCGCTTTCCGGAGTGAACGACGTATTTAACGGCATTCTGGTCCGCAGCAATATGCTGGGCGTCAGCATGTATTACGGCAGCGGAGCGGGAAAGCTGCAGACCGCCAGCGCCGTGGTGGCGGACCTGATCGAGGAGACGGTCCATCTGAATGAGAACGTGCCGATGGGCTGGAGCGGCGAGAAGCTTTCCATCATGCCGGTATCCGACGTGCGCTGGGCGTATTT
Source organism: uncultured Lachnospiraceae bacterium (assembly GCA_947600145.1). GTDB lineage: Bacteria > Bacillota > Clostridia > Lachnospirales > Lachnospiraceae > UBA3402. Next base: position 31,135 of record CANQGA010000009.1, read on the forward strand.
CCTGCGGATCGGCGGCGCTTATGACGCGGTAAAGGATCTGCTGGCGAGGTATCTGGGCGAGTGCCGCGTGGTGACGCTGCCGGAGCTTGGCGGAGAGGAATTCGGCCTGTTGACAGGCGTTATGAGCGAAGGGTTTATGGATGCGGCGCTTGAGGCGCTGGTTCCGGCGCTTGAGGCGGCGGGAAGCGGACTGAGGCAGAAGATCCGGGTGGAGACGCTTAACGAGGCGGAGATCCTGCCGTGACGTGAGATCGCGGCGCGGACAGAAGGTTTCGTAAACAGCGGATCGCGGATATCAGAACGGTTCTGCGCGGCGGACCGGATGGGGGATCACGTGGAAATGGTCGAGACGATTAAGATATTATGGCAGATGCTGACCGGGCAGGGGATTCCCTGCCCTTTCAAATTCCTGACGGGGCTTTACTGCCCCGGGTGCGGCGGGACCCGGGCGGTCTGGCTCCTTCTGACCGGACACATTTTCCTGAGTATCCAGTACCATCCGCTGGTATTCTATACGGCGTTTATGGCGGCAGTGGAACTGATCGGATACGGCCTGGCGAAAAAACTGAGGCGGCCCGGACTCTACCTGGGGCGCTATGGCCTTGTGGTATCCGTCGGGGTCGCCATTGTGCTGGTCAACTGGATCTTCAAAAACTATATGCTGGTGGCGCGGGGCGTGGATCTGCTGCCGCCGCTGTGAAACAGCCCTTACCGGTAATCATCATAGATCGATTCGTAAATGGAATCGAGGTCTTCCCCCTCCCCGCCGTAGACCGATTCGTAGAGCGATTCATACTCATCGAAAATGTCCTGGAATTCCGGGCTGTTTAAGAAATCCTGATACTGCGGGCTGCGGACAAGGCCGATCATGATTGTCATCAGGATACTGAGCAGGATGGCAAAGATCGACATGATCAGTCCCGCGATCGCGTAGCCGCTGAACGGCTTGCCGCGTTTGGACAGGATCATCAGTACGATGGAGACTACAGCCAGCGGGAACTGGATCAGCGGGCTGCAGCAGCAGGTGATCAGGGCCAGAAGACCGGTGATCATGGACGCCAATGCCAGAGGGTTATTCTCCTTCGGGGGAACCTGCTGATAAGGAGCCTGTTGATATGGATTCTGCCGGTACGGGTCCTGCTGATATGGCTGTTGCTGATACTGCTGCTGTTGATACGGGTTCTGCTGATACGGGTTTTGCTGCCGGCTGCCCTGAGGAGCCGGTCTGCCGCAGTAAGAGCAGAAATTGCCGGTATTGACTGTGCCGCAGGAACAGGTCCAGCTGCCGTTCTGAGGCGGCGCTGCTGCAGTCTCATCGTCCGGTTTATGCCAGCCGTCGCCGGTCGGGATTGGGATCTCATCGTATCCGTTGTGTTCTTCATATTCATCCATTGTGCTGCCCTCCGCTGCTCCGAAGCCGCGGCCCGAAGGGCAGCTGGTTCGGAGAATTCACAATTATTCAAACAGGCGCGGTTCTGCATACGCTCTCATCTGAGCGGAACTCTGCCTGATTGTATTTTCATCCTATCACAAAATACGTTTTCTGTCCAGCTATGCAGAACACCTCTTTACCAGACGCGAAAACTGTTTCCGCGCGCCGGATAAAGAGGTGCTGTATTCTTGGCTGTCAGCCGATAGCCATGGCTTTTTTTATCTGCTTGACGTCGTATTCCAGAGAAGTTACTCTGAGCTGCAGCATTTCTTTCTCGTTGTTGATCTTTAAAGCGTCATCAAGCTTCCGCGCCAGATCCAGGTGACCTTCCGCGATGATGCTGATCTTCTTATCGAGTACATTCTCAATATAAAAGTTCGTATCACGCTGACCGGTCTCCAGCCGGATTATGTCGGCCTTGACCTCGGCCATTTCGGTCTTGAGCTGAGCGGTGTCGGTTTTGAGTTCGGCGATATCACTTTTGATTGGCGCCAGGGATCGCGTCATGATCCCTTCGATTAGTTTCAGATCGTTACTATCCAGCATATCAGTCTATCCCCCCCGCATTTGATCTATAAGGACCCTGTCATGTCCTTCTATAAATATAAAACGCGAGAATCTGCGAAACATATCACATTTTATTAAGGAAATAAAGTTTCTGCGGGCGGCCTTTCGCCCTGCGTGTTTCTATTCTACATGAAAACAATGGATTTTGCAAGTTCGAATTTATGAAGAAACTCTGAAAAAGAGGTCCGAAAAAGAGGTCCGAAAAAGAGGAAAAATTACTGGCTAGACGCAAAGGCATTTTCGGGCTATAATGGAGATGCCTGATGCGGGCCGCCGCGCTCTGACGGTCTGCGTATGGTGTTATTCAGTAATCGGAAAGGATTTTACATATGGATATTATCAGGGTTCTGCAGGACGAATTGAAGATCGCCCGCGGCCAGGTTGAGGCCGCCGTGAAGCTTATAGATGAAGGCAATACGATCCCGTTTATTGCCCGCTACCGCAAGGAGGCCACCGGTTCGCTGAATGACGAGGTGCTGCGTACACTGGACGAGCGCCTGCGCTATCTGCGGAATCTGGAGGAGAAGAAGGAGCAGGTGCTGGCGTCGATCCGGGAGCAGGACAAGCTGACCCCGGAGCTGGAGGCGCAGATCGCCGCCGCGGAGACGCTGGTGGCGGTGGAGGATCTTTACCGGCCTTACCGGCCCAAGCGCCGCACAAGGGCGACCATTGCCCAGGAGAAAGGTTTGGCGCCGCTGGCGGACCTGATCGCGCTGCAGATGACGCGGGAGCCGCTGGAAGTGGCGGCAGCCGCCTATATTTCCGAAGAAAAGGGCGTCGCGAGCGCGGAAGAAGCCATCGCCGGGGCGAAGGATATCCTGGCGGAGCGGATCTCCGACGAAGCCGATTACCGGACATACATCCGCAATGTGACCATGAACCAGGGGCTTCTGCATTCCGAGGCGAAGGACGAGACGGCGGAATCGGTCTATGAAATGTATTATCATTATGAAGAGACGATCCGGAAAGCCGCCGGGCATCGGATCCTGGCACTGAACCGGGGCGAGGAGGAGAAGGTGCTGACCGTGAAGGTCCTGGCGCCGGAGGAGCAGATCCTTCGCTTTTTGGAGAAGCGCGTGATCACGCGGGACAATCCATACACGGCGCCGGTGCTTCGCGAGGTCATCGAGGACAGCTACAGCCGCCTGATCGCGCCGTCCATCGAGCGGGAGGTGCGCGGCGCCCTGACGGAAATGGCCGAGGAGGGAGCCATCAAGGTCTTCGGCAAGAATCTGGAGCAGCTTCTGATGCAGCCCCCGATCGTGGGCCGCGTGGTCCTGGGCTGGGACCCGGCCTTCCGCACCGGCTGCAAGCTGGCCGTGGTGGACGCCACCGGCAAAGTTCTGGACACGGTGGTCATTTACCCCACCGCCCCCCAGAACAAGGTGGCGGAGGCGAAGACGGTCTTAAAGCGCCTGATCAGAAAGTACAATATTTCCCTGATCTCCGTGGGCAACGGCACCGCCTCCCGCGAGTCGGAGCAGGTGATCGTGGATCTGCTGCGTGAGATTCCGGAGAAGGTCCAGTATGTGATCGTAAATGAAGCCGGCGCGTCGGTCTATTCCGCCAGCAAGCTGGCGACGGAGGAATTCCCGAATTTCGACGTGGGGCAGCGGAGCGCCGCGTCCATCGCCCGCAGGCTTCAGGATCCTCTGGCGGAGCTGGTGAAGATCGACCCGCGTTCCATCGGCGTGGGCCAGTACCAGCACGACATGAACCAGAAGAAGCTGAGCGAGGCCCTGCAGGGCGTGGTCGAGGACTGCGTGAACAAGGTGGGCGTGGATCTGAATACCGCATCCGCCCCGCTTCTGGAATACGTCTCCGGCATCAGCAAGGCGCTGGCGAAGAATATCGTGGCATACCGGGAGGAGAACGGCGCGTTTACCAGCCGCGCGCAGCTACTGAAGGTGGCCAAGCTGGGCCCCAAGGCTTACGAGCAGTGCGCCGGGTTCATGCGGATTACCGGAGGAAAGAATCCCCTCGACGGTACCTCCGTTCATCCGGAGAGCTACGAGGCGGCAAAGACTCTGCTTGCGAAGCTGGGCTATAAGCCGTCCGAGATCGCCGCGGGCGGTCTGGCTGGGATCAGCCGGAAGGTGACGGACTATAAGAAGCTGGCGGAGGAACTGGGAATCGGCGAGATCACGCTGCGGGATATCGTAAAAGAGCTGGAGAAGCCGGCCCGCGATCCCCGTGACGAGATGCCGAGGCCGATCCTTCGGACCGACGTGCTGGAGATGAAGGATCTGACGCCGGGCATGGTGTTGAAAGGAACTGTGAGAAATGTGATCGATTTTGGGGCGTTTGTGGACATCGGCGTCCATCAGGACGGGCTGGTGCACATTTCCCAGATGTCGGACAAATATATCAAACACCCCATGGAAGTGGTCAGCGTGGGGGATATCGTGGAAGTGAAGGTGTTAAGCGTGGATCCGGTGAAGAAGCGGATCGCGCTGACGATGAAGCTGTGAGACGGCCGCAGGCCGGATACCGTGATAAAATAGCGGCAGCAATGTTCAAAAAGAAAGAAGGAGTTTTTGTGGATCAGAAGAAAGAGCTTCGTTTCCGCGTCCGCATGACGGCGAACGATCTGTGGCGTTTTTCCATGTACCACGCCAATAAGGGCTATCTGGGCGTTTTCAACGTGCTGTTCACGCTGACGGCGCTGTTCCTGCTGGTTTTCCAGAGCGGGCAGATGCTTCTGCCCCAGCGGCTTCTTCTGGTGGTGTGCGCGCTGATGTTCACTGTCTGGCAGCCTATGCTTCTTCTGGTGAAAGCCAGGAAACAGGCGGCGGGCCGGGGGATGAAGGAACCCATCGATATGTTCTTCGGGGACGAAGGCATCCGCGCGGAGCAGGGCGGCGAGAGCGTGGAGCTTGCCTGGGACGACGTGCGGCGGGTGAAGAAGATCCCCGGCGAGCTGATCATTTATACGGACCGGATCCACGCCTATCTGCTGCCGGATGCGGCGGTGGGCGGTCAGCGGGAGGAACTGAATAAACTCCTCCATGAGAAGCTGCCGAAGGAAAAGTGCGGGAAGATCTGAGAGGTATTCGCGGACAGGAATTTGCGCGGGTATGCCGTGCTGCCTGCAGCTTTTGGGGTATGCAGTCGATTGGGATGCGGCTGGAACGGCTGTGAAAACGCAGGAACAGAGAATGGAGTCGGACATGAAGATCTATGAAACGGCCTCGCCCGGGGAGACCCGTCAGCTGGGCTATGATATGGGAAAATGCGCCTGTGCCGGGCAGGTTTACTGCCTGGACGGCGATCTGGGCTCCGGCAAGACCGATGCCCACGATGGCGAAGAGGCGCGCGTCGCGCGTGAAG
>CANQGA010000010.1 GCA_947600145.1 uncultured Lachnospiraceae bacterium
CTCCCCATATCAAAAATGCCGGGAAAGCCCGAAAATACGGGCTATACCGACATTTAAGAACTTCTAAAGAGATAATCTAAAATCCTATCTAATTTTCCTCTTGAATATTTTGGGATTCTGTTATAGAATGATTACACATGTAAAGAATATTTAAGGAGGTATTTGTTATGGCACGTGTCATTAGTGATGCCTGCGTATCCTGCGGAACCTGCGAGGCTGAGTGCCCGGTCGGCGCTATCTCCCAGGGCGACGGACAGTACGTAGTAGACGCTGACAGCTGCATCGACTGCGGAGCCTGCGAAGCAGCCTGCCCGACCGGCGCGATCAGCGAAGGCTAATCGGATTTACATAACGCCCTTCCCGCTGCGGGGAGGGCGTTTTGCTGTAAATACCTTCCGCAGCGGCACAGAGATCAGTCCCGCGCGCGGGGCTGTACCGGCATTCGCCCATAAAAGGAGGCCATCATGACCCAACAGCGCAAACCCCTTATCGGGCTTACCACATCCCACAACATCCAGACTGAGGAAACCTACCAGCCTTCCGCGTGTCCGCGGGCGATCCTGGCGGCCGGCGGCATCCCGGTGATCCTGCCGCTGGAAGCCTCGGAGGACGACCTGCGGCAGCTTGTCTCCGTTCTGGACGGCTTTTTGTTCACCGGAGGCCCGGACGTCCACCCGTTTCTCTTCGGAGAAGAGACGCTTGCCGGCTGCGGCGGCGTCTCCGTGAAGAGAGACCGGATGGAGCTGGCCCTTTTAAAGCTGGCCGTCGAACAGAAGAAACCGGTCATGGGCATCTGCCGCGGCATCCAGCTGATCAACATCGGCCTGGGCGGAACCATTTATCAGGATATTCCGTCCCAGGTGGAGCGGATCCTGCCCATCGCCCATCAGCAGCCGTTCCCCCATAAAGTTCCGTCGCACACGGTAAAGGTGACGGAGGGAAACCTCCTGGCTGACGTTCTGAGCGGACAATATTTCGGAGAGACGGCTGCCGCCCGCGGTCCGCAGACGATCCGTGTCAACAGCACCCACCACCAGGCGGTCCGCGATACCGCGCCGTCTCTCGCGGCGTGCGCGTTCGCACCCGACGGCATCATCGAAGGCGTTGTGATGAAAGACTATCCGTATCTGATCGGCGTGCAGTGGCACCCCGAATATCTCTGGGAAGAAGACCCGGCGGCCATGAACCTGTTTAAGGGCCTGATCAAAGCCTCCGCCCGCTCCTCCCGAATTTCTTTTTCCTGAAGAAAGGAACCTTCGTGGCCGCGGCTTCCGCCCGGCCTTTTCCTTTGTTCTGATACGCGCGGATGGTCTCGTCCAGCTGCTTGAAACGCTCCTCCTCCTTCTCGTCGCTGACGCGGAGCAGATATTCCACTTCTTTCATAACCCGGTCAGTCACGTTCTCGCTGACCGCGTCGCTGACATCCTCGGTGATCTCGCGGCTGATACGGGCCATATTGGCTTCCACAGCCTGTCCGATAATGTGGTTCATGATCTCCTGAAACCGCGCCATCTTCTCGTCGGCGCTCAGCGGCTCCGGCGGGCTGAGCTCCCCGGCCGGAACCAGGCCCCCGTCCGTCGCGTCCGTCTCTCCATCACCGTCGTATTCCGGCCGGATCAGCCCGGCGTCCTGTCCGCCCGGCTCCTGACCTTCCCGCCGCTCCGCTTCATTCTGTCCGCCCGCCCCGTTACCGGCACTCTCCTTGGTCAGCTCCGCTCTCGCGTGATTTTCCTTCCAGGCTGCTTTCATTTCTTCCTCCATAAGATCTTCGGTGATGGTGATGTTCTCCATCGCGCCCGACATTTTATTCAAGGCGTTCCTGATCGCCTTCAGCTGGTATCCCCTGTCCTTCAGATCCCTGATCTGACAGAACAGGCGGATATGGTAGTCCGTATAATACCGGTGTCCCATATCGTTGCGTGGAATGGCAAGCTCCAGCTCGTCCTCCCAGTACCGGAGAACGTGGGTCTCCACTCCAACCTGCCTGGCCGCGTCCGATATCAAATAGCGTGCCTCAGCCATTCAAACCTCTCCTTTAGGCGACATGATTTCCGTACCTTGTTACTATACTTATGCGTTGAGAACGGATATTATGCCAGAATATGAGAAAATCAGGGGCGGGGCGGAACTGAAGGCCGAGAAGAAGGCGGGGCCGGAAGAACCCGTCCGACAAAAATACAAAAACGCGTCACTGGCGCGTTTTTTGCATACTGACGTAAAATAAGAGGCCGCCGGCAGCCGGCAGCCTCACAGAAGCTCTGAACGATCATTGTCTCGCTATATTTACAAACCGCGTGATATCCGCCTTCCACAGCAGATTCACCGTCCCGATCGGGCCGTTGCGCTGCTTGGCGATGATCACCTCAGCCGAATCCTGGTCTTCCGTGTCTTTGTTATAGTAAGCGTCGCGGTAGAGGAACATGACCACGTCCGCGTCCTGCTCGATGGCGCCCGATTCACGCAGGTCCGAAAGCATGGGCCGGTGATCCTGACGGCTCTCGCAGGCGCGGCTCAGCTGGGACAGCGCCACCACCGGCGCCTTGATCTCCCTGGCCAGGGCCTTTAAGGATCTGGAGATCTCCGAGATCTCCTGCTGCCGGTTATCGCTGGTCCGACCGCTGCCGCTCATCAGCTGCAGATAATCGACGACCACCATGTCGAGCCCCCGCTCCAGCTTCATCTTCCGGCATTTGGAGCGCAGCTCCGTCACGGAGATGCCGGGCGTATCGTCGATGACCATATTGGAGCTTCCGATCAGGCCCACGGCCTCCACCACCGCATCCCACTCCGCGTCGGTCAGATTGCCGGTCCTCAGCTTCTGGGTATTCACATTGGATTCCATGGCTATCATGCGCTGCACCAGCTGCTCCTTGGACATCTCAAGGCTGAAGATCATGCAGGGCACATTTCTTCGCACCGCCACGTAATCCAGCACATTCAGAACGAACGCGGTCTTGCCCATGGAAGGCCTGGCCGCCAGCAGGATCAGATCCGACGGCTGAAAGCCAGACGTCTTGTAATCCAGATCCACGAACCCGGTGGGAACGCCGGTCACGATCTCCTTGGTCCGGGATGCCTCCTCGATCTTCTCCAGAACATCCAGCGTCACCTGACGGATCGGCACCAGATCGCGGGACGTCCGGCTCTGGAGCAGATCAAAGATCTTCTTCTCCGTGTCGCCGAGAATATCGTCCATCGACTCCCTGCCCAGATAGCAGTCATTGGAAATGTCTTCGTTAATGCGGATCAGTCTCCGCAGGATCGCCTTCTCGCGGACAATAGCCGCGTAGGAACGGATATTGGCCGAGGTAGGCACCGTGGTGATGATATCACGGACGAATTCCAGACTCGACACCTCCGGAGGCACGTCCTTTTCCTTCAGACGGTTCTGGAGCGTCACCAGATCCACCGGTTTTCCTTCATTAAAAAGCTCCACCATGGCCTCAAACATGACGCCATACTGGTGCTGATAAAAATCTTCCGCCGCCACGATCTCGGTGGCGGTGATGATCGCTTCCCGGTCCATCAGCATGGATCCGATCACAGACTGCTCGGCCTCGATGCTGTGGGGAAGCACCCGTTTGATCAACGCGTCGTCCATCGGCATGCCGTTCTGCCTCCGTTTCTCTCATCTCGTGCGCCCGCCGTCTCCCGCCCGGGGCGGGCAGACATGCGGTTTTCACCCTGCTCGGGCAGATAAGCGGTTCCTGCGCGGTTCGGACGCACAGGCCGCCCTGTCCCGGCAGGCTCACTCCGCGACTACGTCCACAGTCAGCTTCGCGGTCACGTCCTTATGCAGCTTCACCGGCACCTCGTGGGTTCCCAGAGCCTTGATCGGCTCCGGCAGGACCAGCTTCTTCTTATCCAGTTCCAGTCCCAGCTGGGAGGCGGCCGCCGCCGCGATCTCCTTGCCGGATACGGAGCCGAACGCCCTGCCGTTCTCGCCGGCCCTGATCTTCAGCGTCACCTTCGCGGCGTTCAGCTTCGCGGCCAGTTCCTGCGCCTCCGCCAGCTGTCTGGCAGCCTGCTTCTCCGCATTGGCCTTCTGCAGCTTCAGCTCGTTCAGATTCTTCGGCGTAGCCTCCACGCCCAGTTTCTTCGGCAGAATGAAATTCCGCGCGTAGCCGTCGCTGACCTTCACAACCTGCCCTTTCTTCCCAAGCGCCTTTACATCTTCCAGCAATACGATATCCATATCTTAAATCCTCCTGTTTTCTGCCCTGTCTCTTCCGTCTGCGCGGCCGGGTCCGTCACGTCGCCCTCTGATACCGGATCTCATCCGACGACACTTCTCCGCCGGCGATCATCTCGCGGATCACCGCTTTCAGCTGTTCCTTCGCTTCCTCCATCGTCACATCCTTAAGCTGCGCGCCGGCAATGGATTTGTGGCCGCCGCCGCCTAATTTCTCCATCATCACCTGCACGTTCACCTCGTCGATCGAGCGGGCGCTCAGATAGATCACCCCGTTATACTCCGACAATACCACGGACCCGCGGACGCCCTTGATATCCAGCAGCTCATTGGCCGCCTGGGCCGCCACGATCGTCGGATTCTCGATCCCCTCCGAAGGACACTCGCTGATCGCAAAGATGCCCTCGAAAATCTCCGCCCGGCTCACGGCCTGCGCCCTCGCCTGGTAATTGACCATATTCTCGCGGAACAATTTGCGGACGCGGGTCATATCCGCGCCGGACCGCCGCAGATAGGCCGCCGCCTCGAACGTCCTCACGCCCGTCTGATTGTTGAAATAATTCGTATCGATCACGAGACCCGCGTACATGGCGTCCGCTTCCTGCGGCCGGATCCGGATCCCGTCGGCGATATACTGCACGACCTCGGCGACCATCTCGCAGGCCGACGACGCGTACGGCTCCACATAGGAGAGCACCGCGTTGTCAATGAACTCGCTGCCCTTGCGGTGGTGATCCAGCACCACAATGGTCTTCACCGCTTTCAGAAGCCGCGGCTCTTCCGTAATACTTGGCCGGTTCACATCCACGACAACCAGAAGCGTGCCCGCATCCGCCCTCTCGAGCGCCTGTTCGCCCGTCAGGAACAGGTCCTCCGGATATCCGTTCTCCGGGGAGAACTGTTCATACACCGGTCTTACGGAGGAAGTGATCTCATTGATCACGATATGGGCCTTCCGGTCCAATGCGGCCGCGACCCGGTAGATCCCGACAGCCGCGCCGAAGGAATCGATGTCGCCAAGCCGGTGTCCCATGATCAGCAGCTTCTCCTTCGTACTGATCAGCTCACGCAGCGCATGGGCCTTCACGCGCGCTTTCACGCGGGTATTCTTCTCCTGCTGCTGCGATTTCCCGCCGAAATACTCGATATTCTCGACGCTCTTGATCACCGCCTGATCGCCGCCGCGGCCCAGGGCCATATCGATCGCCATGCGGGCCAGATCGTAATTCTGTCCGTAGGTGTCGCCGCCCATGCCCAGGCCGATGCTCAGCGTGACCGCCATATCATTGCCTATATTGACCGACTTGACGTCCTCGAGGATGGAAAACCGCTGCGCCCTCAGCTCCGCTACATACTGCTGCTTGATGACGAAGAAATATTTGTCCTTCTCCATCTTCTTCACAACGCCGTTGAGGCCGGTGATATATTTGTTGATCCGCCGTTCCACGAGCGCCATCAGAAGAGACCGGCGAACCTCCTCCACGCTCTCCAGCGCCTCGTCATAATTATCCAGATAAATGAGTCCGGCGACCATCTTCTGGTCCGTGATCTGCTGCTGGTACCACAGAAGCTCCGTCTCATCGAAGAGATACACCGCGATCAGATCCGGCGTCTCCGCTGAGGCCGCGCTTCCGTGCCCCGCGTCTTCATCCGGTCTCAGGTCTTCCATCTGGACGGACTTGAAATCCATCCTGAACTTACGCCCGTCAAACTCCGTATGCAGGCTGCTCTTCTCCCCGACGCCCTGCAGAAACTCCTTCGTCACCTCCGGAAACATGGCCATCAGCGATCCGGTCTTTCCTTTGGCCTCCTTCATCATCCCGGTAAACAGGTCGTTCATCCAAAGAAGCCTTCCGCTTAAGTCCGTGACCACATACGGCACGTCCAGATCCTCCAGCAGTTTCTTCTGGATCCACGCGTAATCCGCCGAAAACTCCACCATGCCGGCCAGAAGCTTCTTGCGCGAAAACACGTACAGCAGAACAGAAAGGATCAGATATGCCGCCGTAAATCCGCCCATGGCGATGGCGGCCCCCACGTCGATGAAGCCGACCACCACGTTCATCAGGACTACCAGCACCGCCAGATAAACCGGCCACTGCATATAGATCCCAAGCTGTCCTTTTACATTCTTCTTACCTTTCATAAGGTCTCTCCTTATCCCGGCTTGGCGGCATATGCGCCTTTTTCAGGCTACCATAGCCCGGCGCGGTATCATCTCTGTCGAGATTATACCACAACAATCCGGTTTCGTCTACTGCGGGAAATCGGCCGGCCGGGAAAGACGCTGGTACACGTCCCGGCGGCTCAGCCCGCGATCCTTCGCGGCCTGACGCATGGCCTCTTTGCGGGGCATGCCCTGCGCCTCGTAGACGGCCACATGTTCCTCGATCGTCAGCCCGTCCCACGCGCGGGCCTGCTCCTCGCGCCGCGACTCGATGGAACAGCCTTCCAGAACGATGACGCACTCTCCGCGCGGCTCTTCCGTCTCATAGCGGGCCAGGGCGCCGTCCAGCGTGGTCTGCCACGTTTCCTCATAAGTCTTTGTCAGCTCCCGGCACAGGGTCATCCTGCGTCCGCCGCCCAGGGCGTCCCGCAGGTCCTGAAGCGTCCGTACCAGATGGTGGGGCGCCTCGTAGAGAATGATCGTGCGGGTTTCCTTCTTTAATTCGTCCAGGATCCACTGCCGCTCCTTCTTCTCGGGCGGAAGAAACGCCTCGAAACAGAAACGGCGGGTCGGAAGGCCCGAGAGCGTCAGCGCGGCAACGCAGGCGCAGGGACCGGGCAGCGACGTGACCGGCACGCCGGCCGCGAGGCATTGGCGGACCAGTTCCTCGCCCGGATCCGAGACCGCAGGCGTTCCGGCGTCCGTGATCAGGGCGATATTTCGCCCCTCCTGAAGCTGCCGGACCAGTTCCTCCGCCTTCTCAATTTTATTATATTCATGATAGCTGGTCATCGGCGTGCTGATTCCAAAATGATTCAGCAGCTTGATGCTGTGGCGCGTATCCTCAGCCGCGATCAGGTCCACTTCCTTTAACGTGTCAAGGACCCGGATGGTAATGTCGGCCAGATTGCCGATCGGCGTCGCGCAGATATAGAGCGTTCCCGCGGCGCTGCCGGCCGCCGTATCGCTGTTTCTTTTCGGCATAACGTATGGCTCCCTTCCTGCCGGTGTACCGGCGCCTCCAGCCGGCGCGGGTCCACGGACAGCTTTCTGATCAGTACCCGTACACGCTCTTCAGCTCGTCGCTGTAAACGCCCGGCTCCCTGAATACGATCACCGGCGCCTCCACCTTCATGAGCGGCCTTCCTCCGCGGACTGCCTCAATAAGCACCATGTTGGCCTCCCGGTCAGCGAACGGGTGAACCATCCGAATCCGCTTCGGCTCCAGGCCGCGGCTCCGCAGCGTCACGATCAGCTCCGCCAGCCGGCGCGGGCGGTGGACCAGATAGAAACGCCCGCCGGTTCTCAGAAGGCGCGACGCCTCGCGGGCCACGTCGTCGAACGTGCACAGGATCTCATGCCGGGCGACGGCCCTGGGCTCATCCGGATTCGTGATCCCCGCGCCGCCGTCCATGTAAGGCGGGTTCGACGTGACTACATCAAAAGAGGCCCGGCCAAACAGGCGGCTGGCCTCCTTAATATCTCCCTGTACAATATCGATCTTCTCCCGCAAACGGTTCAGCGCCACGCTGCGGGCGGCCATATCGGCCATCTCGGGCTGGATCTCCAGCCCGGTAAAATGTTCCCCTTCCGTCTTTGCTTCCAGAAGGATCGGAATGATGCCGCTCCCGGTTCCCAGATCCAGGACCCGCTCCCCCCGGCGGACACGCGCGAATCCGGACAGAAGGACCGCGTCCATCCCGAAACAGAAGCGGGACGGATCCTGTATGATCCGGTAACCGCTGCGCTCCAGATCATCTACGCGCTCGCCGGCCCTGATCGCCGGTTCCGGCGCGTCTGCCGTCTTCCCGTCAATTGTCATTCAGCTTTGATTTCCCTTCTGCCTTCTCAAGCGCCTCCAGCTTCTTCAGCTCCGCGTCCTGCGCCTGGTTCTTCTCCCCCTGATTCTTCTCTTTCCTGCGCCGCGGCCTGAAACGGAGCTGGTCGACCTTATATTCCTTGATCTCGATCTCGTCCTTGTCCACGACCATACGGACCTTCACGGTCTGGCGCAGCACGTTCACGCTGTGCACCTCGCCCTTCTGCCCGTCGTCGGTCGTGACGGTGTCGCCCACTCCCGGCATCTTGCTGTTCAGATACTCGTAGGTCTCCTCCTCATTCTTCAGGCAGCACATCAGGCGGCCGCAGACGCCGGAGATCTTCGTAGGATTCAGCGACAGATTCTGCTCCTTGGCCATCTTGATGGACACCGGAATGAATTCGGACAGGTAAGTGTGGCAGCACAGCGGCCTGCCGCAGATGCCCACGCCGCCGACGATCTTCGTCTCGTCGCGGACGCCCACCTGCCTCAGCTCGATCCTGGTGCGGAACACGGAAGCCAGATCCTTCACCAGCTCACGGAAATCGATGCGTCCGTCAGCGGTAAAATAGAACAGGATCTTATTATTATCAAATGTGTACTCCACATCGATCAGCTTCATCTCAAGGCCGTGCTTGCGGATCTTCTCCTGACATATCTTAAACGCGTCCTTCTCTTTCACCTTGTTCTCCGCCTCGATCCGGTCATCCTCCGCGTTCGCCATCCGGATCACCGCCTTCAGCGGCTGGATCACCTTGCCGTCCTCCACGTCGCGGTTGCCCAGCACCACATAGCCGTACTCGATGCCGCGGGCAGTCTCGACGATCACATGCTGGCCTGCCTTTATCTGCAGCTGACCGGGGGCGAAATAATAGATCTTTCCCACATTGCGAAATCTCACTCCGATTACTGTCGTCATACTTAATTCTCCTTCATCACCAGAAGCATCAGCTCCATGGCAAGCTCCATATTTACATTCGCCTGCAGACGCACACGCGCCTTGTCGATCGCCTGCAGGATCATCTCAAACCCGTCATATCCGGTACGGCGCGCCATCTCTTCGATCGTGTCGTACTCATCCCCGAAGATCAGCAGATCCACATCCTTGGTCACCTTGAACATCAGCGCGTCCCGATACCAGATCTGCATGAAATCCATGCATTCATAGAGATCCATCCCTTCGTCCTTCCAGCCTTTGATCCGGTTCAGAAGGTCACAGATATCCATCTCCTTCACATGCTTCAGCACATCGAGCAGTTCCCCGTACATGTGCCGGAACTCCCCGGAATCCGCCAGCCGGATCGCCTTGCCCAGATTCCCCCTTGCAAACGCGGCACAGAGCCGGGCGTCGCTCTCCCGGATCTTCAGGACATTTTCCAGATACTCCTCAACGACCGAATCCCGCAGAGGCCTAAGCTTCAGCTGAACGCACCGGGACACGATCGTCGGGAGAAATGCCTCCGGATTCGTGGTCAGCAGGATAATGACCGCGTAGGACGGCGGTTCCTCGATGGTCTTAAGGAGCGCGTTCTGCGCCTGAACCGTCATCTTCTCCGCCTCGTCGATGATATAGATCTTATAATAGCTGCTGTAAGGGCGGATCATGATCGTGTCGGTCACCTGTTCACGGATATCGTCAACGCCGATCGTCGCCGGCTTCTCATGCGTCACATGGATCAGATCCGGATGGCTGCCCGCCAGAACCTGTTTACAGGCGTGACATTCCATGCAGGGCTGGCTTCCGCCCTTCTCGCACAGAAGCGTCAGCGCGAACGCGTGCGCCAGGGATTTGCGTCCCATACCCGCTTCGCCCGCCAGGATATAAGCGTGGGAAATCCTGTGAGACTCGATCGCCTTCTGAAAATGTTCTTTTACCGCCTCATGACCCAGAATATCGCCAAAGCCGGGCATGTCCGCCTCCCCCTCTCATAAGACGCGTCCCGCCGCCGTAAGCCGCGGTCCCGCGCCGTCCCATCACCAAGCGTCATCGGCGCTTTCCTCGTTAGTATACCACATTTTAAATTGTGTGTATAGTTTTATTTCTCTGGCAATCCACCGGCAGTCCGGGGCGGGCGGCTCACATCCGCGAAGGCGCGCCGGACGGTTCCGCGTCAAGGATCCCGCGGATCATCCTGTGGATCTCCCCGATGGGCTTAAGCGTTCCGCCTTCTCCGCAGCAGGCGATCCGTTCCCAGCCGTATCTCTCCGCCAGAAGAAGGCTGTTCTCATAGGAGCGGCGCAGGAAATCCGGATTCGCCTCATGGATGTCCTTCTTCGCCTCGTGAGTGATCTTATTGGCCCGCTCTTTCATCAGGCGCGCGGAGACATCCGGCGGCACATCCAGGAAAAAGACATGTTCCGGCACCGGAAGGCCGCCTTTCACATATTCAAAATCATATTCCCAGTCAAGAAACGCCTTCTTCTCTTCCAGGGTATCCAGCTTGGCGGCCTGATGGAGCATATTGCTGGTCACATAGCGGTCGCAGACCACGATATGGTCATCGCCGGATTCATAAAACTCCTTCCACTCCTTCAGATAGGACGCGAACCGGTCCACAGCGTAGAACGCGGAGGTCACGTACGGGTTCACCGCGAACGCGTCGTCGCCGAATTCGCGGCCCAGATACATCCGCACCAGCGCCGACGACTCGCTCTCATAATTCGGATAGGTCACCCTGCGCACAGGCCTGCCCTGCGCCTGAAGATATTCGAAGAGAAGGCGGGTCTGGGTCTCCTTGCCGCTGCCGTCGCTGCCTTCAATCACGATAACTCTGCCCATAAAATAGCCTCCTTTTCACATAAGCACGCCGATCGCGGACGCTGTATGGTCCCGCATGCCCTGAATCGGCAGGCGCCGCTCCCTGTATGCGCGGATCGCGCCGACTGTCTCTTCCGTCAGGATCTCCCCGGGCACGACGATCGGCGTTCCCGGCGGATACAGACAGACATATTCCCCGGAGATCCGGCCGGCGGCAGATTCCAGCGGAACCATGCGCGCCGGACGCGCCAGCGCCTCATGGATCGGAAGAACGGCTCGCGGGAAATGATCCGCGGACCCGGATCCGGCCGGCGCGGGAACGTCGGATCCTTCCAGCTTCGCATCGATCTCAAGCAGCGCTTTTTCCAGTCTGGCAAGTCCCTCCCGGCTGTCCATCAGCGTCGTGATCGCGGTGACGTAATCCGCGCCGCACATTTCCATCTCCAGATGATGATCCCGGCGAAGAAGCTCCGCCAGTTCCGGACCGGTCAGCCCCGCTGCCCCGCCTGCGGATACGACGATCTTCGAGATATCCAGATCATAGACCCCGGCCCGTCCGATCACATCTCGGTCCAGCAGCCGCAGATGGCGCATCTTCCGCAGTCCCGCCCGCAGCTGTGCAGCGCGGTCCGCGAACCGGTCCATTTCCCCGCGCCCCCCGGCCGCCATATATTCAATACAGCGCTCGATCCCGGCCATCAGGACATAGGAAGGACTGCTGCTCTGGAACACCTGAAGAAAATATTCCAGCCGGCCGGTGTCGATCCTCTCCGAACCGGCCCCCACATGCAGCAGTGCCGACTGAGTAAAGGCCGGCAGCGTTTTATGTAAACTTTGAATCACGATATCCGCCCCGCAGGCAAGCGCGGAGGCCGGAAACCGATCTCCGAACGGAAAATGCGCCCCGTGGGCCTCGTCCACGATCAGCGGGACCCCGTGCCGGCGGCAGATCTCAGCGATCCCGCCGACATCCGAAACCACGCCGTCATAGGTCGGGGAAGTGATAAATGCAGCCTGCACCGGGCTTTTTTTCGCATTTATCAACATTTTTTCGATATCCTGCGGCAATAATCCACCCCGAAGTCCAAAATCTTCCAGAATCTGTGGATAAACGTACTGAATATTCAGACCGTTCAGCGCCGCGGCGTGATACGCGGATTTGTGGCTACCGCGGTCCATGAGGATCGTTCCGCCCCGTGGAACCGCCGCGCAGACGGCCGCCAGAACGCCGCAGGTGCTTCCGTTCACCAGATAACAGGTCCTCCCGGCGCCATATACCGACGCGGCCCAGTCCATGGATTCCTTCAGAAGCCCTTCCGCGTGATGGAGATTGTCAAACCCGTCGATCTCCGTAATATCGATCCCGTAGGGATTCGGAAACTCCGCAAGGAATTCCGCCGACGTCTGCCGTTTATGCCCCGGCATGTGGAAGGGATACACATCCGAGCCGCAGTATTGATTCAGTTGTCGGTACAGCCGCGGACGCGGTCCTTTCTCCTCCATATTCCATGTCCTTTCATTCACGCATTTACCCATATTATACCGGCTTGACGCTTCTATTTCAATAGATTCCGTGATTTACGCCGCGAACTGTCTCAGCAGATTTCGCGTTTTCCGCCGCGAACTGATTGTAAATCCCTGCGATTTGTGAGATACTTGACGCGGAAGCAATGCGCGAGAGGAGAACCGATATGAGGATCATTGAATTTAAAATGGAGCGGCAGGGCCTGGTGAACATCGGCGACGAGGTCGATATCACAGCCCACGAGGCGCTCAGCGGCACCAGCTACATCATCGAACCTGCGGTGGCCATGTCCGGCTGCTATAAAGGCCGCGACCGCCTCAGATCCACCCACGGCATCGTACGCGACATCAAGCAGAATGACCGGGGATATTACGTCGTGGCGGAATTTGACGAGTGATCCGGCGCGGCACGCGAACCGGCACAAACAGCGCAGACGCCGGACGAACCAAACCCGTATTGGGGACATATGATATACCAGACCGGCAGGGACGAGGTATCTCCCCGGAACTGCCGGCAGAAAATAAAGGAGTGATCATATGTTTTTCCCAAATTACGGGTTTTGTCCATCTGATAACTGCTGCGGCTCCGGCGGAAATACTGCCGCCGGGGGAAACTGCGGTATACCGGCATTCCCGCCGCTCTGTCCGCCTCCCTGTCCTCCGCCATGCCAGCCCCGCTGTCAGGCGCCGGCCGTGCCTCAGGGAGTGACCGGATCTCCGGATCCTCAGGGATCCGCAGGATCTCAGGGACCCGCAGGGCCTCAGGGCGTTCAGGGGCCTGCCGGGCCGCAGGGCGCTCAGGGGCCCGCAGGACCTCAGGGACCGCAGGGGCTCACCGGACCTCAGGGGCCGCAGGGACCCGCCGGGCCACAGGGATCCCAGGGACCTCAGGGAGCAGCGGGGCCGGAAGGACCCGCCGGGCCGGAAGGGCCGGCAGCCACGCTCTCTATCGGCGTCATCACCACCGGCGCTCCCGGTACTCAGGCCGCTGTCGCCAATGTAGGAACCGAGCAGAACGCGATCCTCAATTTCACGATCCCGCAGGGAGCAGACGGCGCCGCGGGTGCGTCCGGTCCGCAGGGACCGCAGGGCCCTCAGGGGATCCAGGGTCCGGCAGGCCCTCAGGGACCCGCAGGACCGGCAGGCGCGGCCGCCACGATCTCCATCGGTACGATCGCTACCGGAGCTCCGGGCTCCCTGGCCAGCGTCTCCAATGTGGGAACGGACCAGAACGCGATCCTCAACTTCACGATCCCGCGGGGCGCTGATGGGGCGCAGGGACCGGCAGGACCTCAGGGGCCTCAGGGACCCGCAGGACCCCAGGGTCCACAGGGCCCCGCAGGCGCCAGCGCTGTACTGCCCGAGGTAAGCGCTCTTAACGCGGTCAATACCGCCGCCCAGACTGTCGCCTCCGGCACCGCGCCGCTGGTACTCGCCTCCACTCCGGTCCAGGCCGGCACGGCGATCACCCATGACGCGGGCAGCGGTACCTTCACGCTGAACGAGGACGGTCTGTACGAAATCTCTTACAATACTGACGTGACTGCCGCTGCCGGCGCCCCGGCAACCGTCGCCCTGGCGCTGACCAACGGCGGCTCCGCGATCGACGGCGCCACCGCTTCGGCTTACGTGGCAGCTGACAATGTGCCGGTATCCGTATCCGGCACAACCATCGTCAGCGTGACCGGCGGCACGCCGGCAGTCATTTCCCTGGTCTCACCGGCCGGCTTTGAGAATGCTTCCTACAGCAACACCGCGGTGACGATCCGAAAACTGCTTTGAACAGGGAAAACAGCCGTACCCGGTCTATTGACCGGGCATGGCTGTTTTCCGCTTCTTTACCCGAGATCTGCCAAACAGCGGCGCAGTTTTTTGCTGTGCCTTTTTTCAATAAAAGGCCTCTGTTCCGTGCGCTCAAACGGTAAACCCGATGCGTTTCCCGGAACTTCTTCCATCCTGCATCCTGGTTCCGAACCGCAGTCTCTCGATCGCCTTCCGGATATCCGACGCGCTGATCTCGCGCATTTTTCTTCTGGTCATCTGCCGCGCGCTCAGGCCTTTTGTGCGCTCAGCCGCAAATATCGTCGCGGCCTCAAGAAGGCTCCTCGCCTCGCGTCCGTTGCCGAAACTGCGGTGTTTCCTCCGTTCTTCAAAGTAGCGGTATACGTCCTCGTCCGCTTTCCTGCTGAGGCTGAAATTCTGGATCTTTGCCTGGAGATGCAGGATCTCCACCATTTGCCGCGGCGTGTACGATTCAAAATAAATGGTCGAATTGATCCTGCTTTTAAGGCCGGGATTCGAGTCTATGAATCGTTTCATTAGATTATCTTTTTCGTCGACAGCTTCCCCGCCATATCCCGCAAGCAGCACCAGCTTTTCCGTCCCGTGCTCTTCCATCTCCGTTATCAGCGTAGAAACCGCTTCCTGGCTGAAGCTGTCCCAGGAGCCGGAACCGTCATACGCGGTCAGGGAATACGCCTCGTCGATCATGATAATATCATTTTCCTCGAACAGCCGGTGTACCTTGGGCGCGGTGTGCCCTACATACATTCCTTTCAGATCCGCGCCGTTCACGCAGGTGAAACGGTTTCCGGGCAGAAGCCCTTTCTCCGCCATCATTTCCCCCATATACCTCGCGACCGTCGTCTTTGCCGTTCCGGGCGCCCCGATCAGCATATGGATGTTATGAAAGCTCCCGTTTTTCAGCCCCAGCTCCTCCCTGCGCTTATGGTACATAAGAACGTCGACGATCTCATGGACCCGCTCTTTTACATCTTCCATGCCATACAGCTGCTTCTCCAGTTTCACGGATGCGGCAGCCTCCGCGCTTTCCTTCGCACTCAGGCGGGCGAAGCGGTTGAGGATCTCAAAATCGCTTTCCCGGATGTACTCTCCCACATTTCCCTGTACGACGATATAGTGCAGGATCCGATGGAAAAGCTCGGATTTGTCGTCGTCGTTCATCCTCAGGATGCGGGAAACCACCTTTTGCTCCGGAAACCCGGCGGCCAGCTTCAGCTGTTCCGACTCTACCCAGTTGTCAAACTGCGTTATCCTGTAAGCGAGAAATGAATCCGACTGGAAGGTGGAGTCGCTTTTTATATCGATCACGGCCGCCGCCTCTTCAAGTACCATTCTGGCAAAATGCGGATCCCCCGTTTGAAGCGGATCCTCCGCGCCGCTGAAAATATCCAGCGGATAGGAACCAAAGCAGCCGAATCGATCGGGGATCTCCAGCAGATAAACGTGCCGGTTCCTTTTGAACCGCAGCCCGGCGCACTCGCTGTAATTGATATAATCATCCCTGCCGCACACGATACAGACCGGTTCTTCCGTGCAGTCCGTCCAGTACGGATCTTTTCTGCGGCTGTTTCCGCTTCCTCTCATCCGAAAAGACGGGGCCCCGAAATCGGAGAAAACGTCGGAATCGTCATAGGAACGGATCTCCGACATTTCAATGACCGGCACCCTGTACGGGTTTTCCTCCCAGACCTCGAAATCCGGCTCTTCCTCCTCATCCGCGTCATCTGCGTCTTCCGGGTCATCAGCTCCCAGTTCCTCTTCCGGGCACAAGGCCGCGTATCCGTCGTCCGTTTCTCTTATTTTATCCTGCTCATTGCAGATCCCCGCAATATAGCTGACCGCCATAAGCCCGACTTCCTTATTATCGGTCCGTATTACAACCGTATGGGCGGCCGGCCTGTCCGCGAACGGTTCGAGCGCTTCAAAAAAGACAGCGCCGTTCCTTATATCTTCCTCTAACTGCTTTCTCCCCAGATTTCTGCCTATCCTTAAATATCTGACCATTTCCCTTCGCTTTTCTCCGAAAAACCCCTTACAGATCTCCGGCGCGATCAGATTCATCTTCTTCATATACGGACACCTCCTCGTCTGCTGATCCTATCATAAACGAGGAGGCGTCAAAAAAAAGGACATTTTTGTCTGTTTTGCTTATTTTTTAGCGCTTTCGGCCTGATACCGGCGCATATCTTCCTTAAGTTTTTCTCCGACATCCTGTACCAGGCGGTCCGGGGCGACCGCCCTCACGAGCCCCTGCTGCAGCAGACAGAAAGCCTTCACATTGTCATACTGCGCATAGGGCAGCTTTATGGCGACATAAGTGATCGGATTTCCATTGAGATCCGTCTCCTGCGGGTCATGATCCAGACGCGGAGGCAGCAGCCGGATCCCCGTCCCGAAATAATCGACGACAACGCCAATGGCGTTCGATCTGCATTCAATGATGCCGCTGCAGAGATCCTTTTCCCCGTAAATCGCCATCATTGGGTAGGTCGTCGTGTATTTTTCATCCAGAAATTCATACACTCCCCCCGTTCTCCTGAAAAACGGCTTCAGGGAATCCGGGAGTTTCTCCCTGGCGGCCGGCTGCGTGGCGTCTTCCGGCCGGCATACCTTCTCAACCGCCAGGATCCTGTCCACACGGAAATGGGATGGATTGGTATGCCCCCTGTGCGTCGCAAGCAGATAGTATTCGCCGTCGTTCCACAAAAGGGCGTACGGATTCAGCACATACGGCTTTTTTCTGTTTTTAGGCTTTAATTCGACCGTGCCGGGCTTCTTTTCGCTGATTCCGTATGCGCCGTATATGATCTTCACCTGGATCTGCTTCGTGATCGCCTCATGGAGCCGGTTCACGATGGACAGCACTCTTGCGGAACCGCCGTCTTTCTTCCCCGCAGGCTTCTCAGGCAGCGGCCGCTCCTCCGCCGCGGGCCGCTTCCCGCTGGCCAGCGCCTGCTGCCGGCTTATCAGATAATCCTTTTCCTTCTGCGTAAGATAGCGGTTGCTGGTGATCGTTCCGCAGATCATATCCACATCGCTCTGATCAAGGAACGGTTCAAAATAATACCTCGACTGCGCGCGCGGATGATCTCCTGTCTTTCCGGATACCTCCGCCACTCTCCCGCCCAGCGATAGGTAAAGGATTTTTCCCAGTTCGGTATCACGGACGCTGTCCTGAAGCGCAGTCAGCTTCTGGAGCTTTCTTAATACCGTTTTTTCAGAATGGTCGAGTCCCGTGATCGCCGAAAGCTCATCGCTGATTTTCCGCGCCGACATCGGTCGCTCTCCGGACGCGCGTTCCTTCAGTACCCGGATCATAAGCGGGATCTCCAGGTGCTTTAAAAATGGAAGGGCCCCGCCAGCATCTTCGCAATCCGCAGCCGACACATTCCCGGCAAAATATTTTTCCATGACAACCACTGCCCTCCGGGCCGGGAACCGCCGTTCGCGGACGCTCCCGGCATCCTGCTCTCTCATCCGCTTCCCTGCTCATATTTTACCGCAGGTCAACAGGCCCCGCCGCCGGTTCTACAGATCATCCTCCAGCGCGCTGCTCTTGGCATAGGCCGTGCTCCGCGCCTCGAAGAAATCCGTCTTGATCATGTTCGCGTTGGAATACTGGGACACCCAGCGCATGCTGTCCGGCTCCTGCTCATGCCCCTCGTAGATCGGATCCAGACCGATATTCGTGCAGCGCAGATTGCCAAGATACTGGATGTAATCCGTGATCATTCCTTTATTCAGGCCCTGCACGTCGTCGCCGATCACATAATGGCCCCAGCGGATCTCCTGCTCGCAGCCTTCCTTGATCATGCCCCGGTAGACCGCCTTCTTCTCCTCGGTGAACATCTGCGGCTCCTCCTTCTGCATTTCCAGAAGGATATTGCGGAACAGCCACAGATGCGTATTCTCGTCGCGGTTGATGTAGCGGATCTCCTGAACCGACCCCGGCATCAGGTTATTCCGTCCCAGATTGTAGAAGAACATGAAGCCGCTGTAGAAATACACGCCTTCCAGAATATAGTTGGCAACCAGAGTCCTCATGAAGACGTCCAGCTCCTTGTCCTTCTGAAAATCGTTGTACAGATCGCCGATGAATTTGTTCCTCGCCAGCAGATGCTCGTCGTCCTTCCACTGATAAAGCACGTCGCTGCGCTCCTGCGGCTCGCAGATCGTATCCAGCATGTAGCTGTAGCTCTGGCTGTGGATCGCCTCCTGGAACGTCTGGATCGCCAGGCACAGATTCACCTCGTTGGCCGTCACATATTCGCCGATGTTCGGCAGGTTGGCCGTCTGGATGCTGTCCAGGAAAATGAGAAACGACAGCACCTTGTCGTAGGCCCGTCTCTCCGGCTTCGGCAGCCTCCGGTAATCCTTGATATCCACGCTCATATTGATCTCTTCCGGGATCCAGAAATTATTCATCGCCTGGCGGTACCAGTCGCTGACCCAGGAATATTTCATATTGTTAAAATCGTTCAGATTCGTCGTATTCCCGCCCACCATGCGGCGAAGCCGCACATCGGTATCCCCTTCCGGGTTAAATAACGGTTTCTTCAGCATCTCTTCCATCGTTCAGTTCTCCTTTTCTCACAAAGTATTCTCTTACCTCAAGACGAGCACGCCTCGCACTCCTCCACTTCCAGACTCTTCGACCGAATATAATAAATGGTCTTCACGCCCTCTTCCCAGGCCAGGATATACAGCTTCAGCACCTGGCTCAGCGTAAACTCATTCGTAATATACAGATTCATGCTCTGCGCCTGGTCGATATGCCTCTGCCTCACCCCGCAGGCCCTGATCGACCAGGTCTGATCGATCAGATGCGCGTTCTTATAATACCAGAACGTATCCATCGACAGCTCCGGCGCCACCCGCGGCATCAGCCCGTTCTTCTTCTCTTCCAGGAAATACCGGTTCATGATCGGATCCAGCCCCGCCGTCGTCCCCGCGATGATGCTGGTGCTGCTGGTCGGCGCCACCGCCAGCAGATATCCGTTGCGCAGTCCGTTCGCCGCCACCTTTGCCGCCAGCGCGCTCCAGCGGGCGTCCGTCAGGTTCCGCTTCTCGAAATACGTCCCCGTCTGCCAGTCGCTTCCCTCGAAATACAGGTACTTCCCCTTCTCGATCGCGTAATCACAGCTGGCCTCGACCGCCGCGTAATGGATATCCGCGAACACCTTCTCCGCGAACTGCAGATGCTCCTCGCTCTCCCATTTGATATGGTGCTTCGCCAGCATATGGTGATAGCCGCTGACGCCCAGCCCGATGGGGCGGTATTTCTCATTGTTGATCTTCGCGTAGGGCACCGGGAAGAAATTCAGGTCGATCACATTGTCGAGGGCCCTCACCACGCTGCGGGTCACCTCGGTGATCTCCGCCCGGTTCTCCACGTCGATATTGCCCAGGGACAGGCTGGCCAGGTTACAGACCACGAACTCGCCCGGCTTCGTCACCGTGACAACCACGGTCTCCCCGTCCACGGTCTCGATCCGCTGCTCTACCGACGAGATCGCGCTCATATTCTGGGCGATCTCCGTGCACAGATTGCTGCAGTAGATGACGCCCCTGTGCCCGTTGGGGTTCATCCGGTTCACATGGTCACGGTTAAATGTAAACGGCGTCCCGGTCTCCACCGCGCTCTTAAGGATCAGCCGGATGATCTCCTTGATCGGGATCACCCGCTTGCTGATGCGCATATCGTTGACGCAGTCCAGATACCGCTCCGTCCACTCGTCGCCGAAATAGTCCTCCAGCGCGTAGCCCTTGATCGTCAGGATCTCGTGGGGACACATCAGGTACCAGTCCCCGTTCCGGTTGTCCCTGGCCTGCTGCCAGAAATAATCCGGATAGCACACCGCCGGGAACACGTCGTGGGCCTTCATCCGGTCGTCGCCGTTGTTGGTCCGCAGATTCAGAAACTCCGGCAGATCCCGGTGCCACACGTCCAGATAGACGGCCACCGCGCCCTGGCGCATGCCCAGCTGGTCCACCGCCACCGCCGTATCGTTGGCCAGGCGGATCCAGCGGATGACGCCGCCGGCCGCGCCCTCGAAGCCGCGGATCGCGCTTCCGTTGGCCCGGACCTTCCCGAAATATAATCCCATGCCGCCGCCGAACTTGCTGACCTTGGCAAAATTATCGATGCTGCGGTAGATGCCGTTTAAGCTGTCCGGCACCGTATCGATGAAACAGGAGGAAAGCTGGTGATAGGGCTTGCGGGCGTTGGAAAGCGTCGGCGTCGCCATGGTCACCTGCAGTTTGCTCAGCATATCGTAGAACCGTTTCACCCAATACCCCCGGTTCTGCTCCTTCATCGCCAGGTGCATGGCGATGCCCATGAACATTTCCTGGGGCGTCTCGATCGGCACGCCCTTGTGGGTGCGGATCACATAGCGGTTCAGCAGAAGCTCCAGCCCGGAGTAGTTCATCAGATTGTTCCGCTCCGGATCCAGCCACTGCTCGAACTGGTTGACTTCCTCCCGGGTATAATTCTGCAGGATATAAGCGCCGTACAGGCCCTGATCCGTCAGATAGGCGATCTTCTCATAGAAGCTGCGGATGTGCAGGGCGTCCATGGAATCCTTAAGCCGCGCCGTAAAGCCCAGAAGCAGAAGCCGGGCCGCGATCATCTCCCAGCGGGGCGCCTCCTGCGTCGTCAGCTCC
This sequence comes from uncultured Lachnospiraceae bacterium, assembly GCA_947600145.1. GTDB lineage: Bacteria > Bacillota > Clostridia > Lachnospirales > Lachnospiraceae > UBA3402. Next base: position 20,930 of record CANQGA010000010.1, read on the forward strand.
ACCGCCGATTTGGTCAGGATATTCAATTTCTCCCGCTCCGTCATATCCGGCTTGGACAGCGCCTGGAACTTGGCGGAAAGGTATTCCAGATTATACTCCTCCGCGTCGAATTCCTTCTGGACGCGGGTCAGCACCCACTCCAGCTGGGCCGCCTTCTCCGTGTTCTCAAAGAACCGCATGATCTCCCTGCGGGTACGGCGCTTCTTCGACCGCTCCTCCCGGTAAAGGATATAGCTCCGCACGACGCGGTAATGGCCTTCCTCCATCAGCGTCTGCTCGACCAGATCCTGGATCTCCTCCACGGAGAGCTTCAGCTCCTGCTGCCACCCTTCGGGGAATTTGCGCTCCACCTGCGCAAGGATCCGGTCAAGATCCTTCTCGCCGATCGGCATACCCACGCTCACAAATGCCTTCGAAATGGCGTTCTTGATCTTCTCCGGGCAATATTCCTGTTCCGAGTGATCCCGTTTCATGATGTTCATGGCGTTCTTCTCCCTTGCTCTTTTTCTCTTTCCTGTACTTTCAGCCCGCCCCGGCTTCTAATGCTTCTGTCCCTGCACCTGACGGGCAACCTCCGCGGCCTGCCGGGCGATCTCCAGCTCCTCGTTGGTGCGGATCACCAGCACGTTCACCTTCGACATGCCGTCGGAGATCTTCACTGCCTCGCCGGACTCCCGGTTCTTCACCTCATCGATACGGATGCCGAGGAATTCCAGATAGCTGCAGATCTCCTCGCGGATATCGGAATCATTTTCCCCGACGCCGGCGGTGAAGACGATATTGTCTACGCCGTTCATCGCGGCCGCGTAGCTTCCCACATATTTGGCCACCCGGTAGGCGAAGATCTCGCGGGCCATCGCCGCCTTATCATTATATTTGATCTCCGCGTCCTTCAGCTCCCGGAAATCGCTGGACAGGTTCTTGGAAATGCCCAGCACGCCGGACTCTTTATTCAGTATCTGCATGATCTGCGGCAGGTCCAGATTCTCCTTCTTCGCCAGAAATTCCAGCGCTCCCGGATCCACATCGCCGGAGCGGGTGCCCATGACCAGACCCTCCAGCGGCGTAAAACCCATGGAATTATCCACAACTTTGCCGTATTTGACCGCGCAGATGCTGGCCCCGTTGCCCAGATGGCAGACGATGGTCTTCACCCGGCGCGGATCCTGACGCATAAATTCAGCCGCCCGCTGGGACACATACTTATGGCTGATCCCGTGGAATCCGTAGCGGCGGATCTTGTATTTCTCATAGTACCGGTACGGCAGGCCATAGAGAAACGCCTTGGGCTCCATGGTCTGATTGAACGCCGTGTCGAAAACCCCGACCATCAGCGTATCCGGCATCAGCTTCCGGCACGCGTCAACGCCGATCAGATTGGCCGGGTTATGCAGCGGCGCCAGATCGTTGCACTCGGTCATGGCCTGGATCACCTCGTCGGTGATCACCACGGAACCGGTGAATTTCTCGCCGCCGTGAACCAGCCGGTGGCCGATGACGTCGATCTCCGAGAAATCGGTTATGACGCCTTTCTCCGGATCCACCAGCGTATCGAGGAGTACGTGAACCGCCTGGGTATGGTTCTCCATCGGAACCTGTTCTTTGATCGAAACGCCGTTCCCGGTCTTATAGGTAAATACGCCGTCGATGCCGATCCGCTCGCATACGCCGCGGGCCAGGACCTGCTCGGTCTCCATATCGATCACCTGGAACTTCAGCGACGAACTGCCGCTGTTAATGACTAGAATTTTCATGACACGTACTTCTCCTTCAACTGCTGAGCGCCGCCCGGCATCCCCGGCCGGGACCGGGGCGGCGTCCTTCTTACTCTCTGAATCAGTTTCTGAATCAGTTCTGCTCTTCCGGATAGAATTTCTGAACCTGGGCCAGCAGCACAAAACGGTAATCGTGGTTCGAACCCGTACAGGTGGAAAGGAGCACAAGCGGAGGCGCGCCGTCTTCCGGACCCATGAGGCCGTCTGTTTCCGCGCCGTCTTCCGGACCCATGAGGCCGTCCGTTTCCGCGCCGTCTTCCGCTCCCGCGGCCGCCGGCTTCACATACTTCGCCGGCGGGACATGCACATTGCTCTCAATCATCGGGATCTCATAGTTCTGTCTCTCTTTCACCAGGCTGATATACGCCGCCCGGTCTGCCTCGTCCGCGAACACGATCTGGTAGCTCTCCTCGTAGGGTCTCACCCGCCCGGCGCTGATGATCCCGCACCGGTACACCCCTTCCGGCGTATAAACGTCAAAATACGGATACTCCTCGTAATGGCTCTGTTCCTGATAGCGTCTCAGAAGTCCGAACATGGAGCCGTTGCGCATGTTGTGCCCGTAGATGATCGTATTTCCGTCCTTCATCAGGCCGTTATTCCGGTAATCCACGAACAGCGTGCCTGAAGAACTGCTGTTGCCATAGAAGGACCAGCGCAGGTATCTGCTGTTGTCCTCGCCCTGCACCACCGGATAACTGATATCCTGTCCCGGAAAATCGATCCACGCCACCGTATCTTCATTGATCGTCAGAAGCTCGTCGAAATCCACCAGAAGTCTCGGCGGGTTCGGATCTTCTTCCTCCAGGATCTCGCCCGCCGTCGAGTTGCCGCCCTCCGGGCCGGATCCCGCCGGACCGGGACCGGAAACGGACCCGGCGGCAGAAGGAAGGTCTTCACGCACCGTCACCGCGTCCTCCGCGACCTTCTGATACTCTTCATCCGCTTTATGATACTCCCACCAGAACGATATAAGCATCCCCGCCGCGATCAGGAAAATGACTGCCGACACCACGAATAATATCCGAAACAGCTTCTTCTTTTTCTTCTTATCCATGATCCGAGACCTCCGCTTTCAGATGTCTTATCTATTCTACATCAACTTCCCGCTGTTTGTAAACAGTTATAAAAAAATTAAAGCTCCGGACTGTCCAGGGTCCGGAGCTTTCTCTTTTAACCTGTGCCGGCACGCGGTAATGCCCGCGGCGGCATATCCCCGCATTAGTCGCAGGTGTAGGGCATCAGCGCGATATGGCGGGCTCTCTTGATCGCCACGGTCAGCGCTCTCTGATGCTTCGCGCAGTTGCCGGTGATCCTTCTCGGAAGGATCTTGCCGCGCTCAGAGACGTATCTCTTCAGCTTGTTGGTGTCCTTGTAATCGATCTCACCATTCTTCTCGCCGCAGAATACGCAGACTTTTTTCCTTCTGCGGATCGGGCCGCCTCTTCTGACCTTCGCGCCGTCAGCCGGCTTGTCAGTTTTATTGAATGCCATGATAATTTACCTCCTGTCTCAGTCTCCCGCCGGAAAACGCGGCGGTCCGCGCATCAATCATATGCGCCGTATCGTTTAGTTGAACGGCAGGCCTTCGTCCTCAACGCCGTCCGGGATATTCATGAATCCGTCGCCGATGGCGCTGGAGGGAGCGGGTCTGGAAGACTGCTGGTAACCGCCGCCGTAATTGCCGCCGCCATAGTTACCGCCTCCGGCGTAGCTGTCGCCGCCCGCGTTCGAATTCTTGCTGTCCGCAAATTCCTGATCATCCACGATCACTTCCGTGGTATAAACCTTCTGTCCGTCCCTGTTGGTGTAGCTTCCGGTCTGGATCCGGCCGGACACGAGGACTCTCATGCCCTGGCGGAAATACTTCTCGGCGAACTCGCCCGCGCGGTCAAACGCGACGCAGGGGATAAAATCCGCCGTCTGCTGCTGATCGCCGCCGTCCGGGTTCTGGCTCCTGCGGCCCCTGCGGTCCACCGCGAGGGTATATCTGGCAATGGCCATGGAACGCTCTCCCTGGGAGTAGCGGACTTCCGGATCTCTGGTTAATCTTCCCATCAGGATAACTCTGTTCATAGGATCACACTCTTTCTTATGCGTTCTGCTTCACGCAAAGATATCTGATGACCGGCTCCATGATGCGAACGTGGGATTCCACTTCGCCTGGGCACGTCGGCTCAGCCTCGAACTGGATGAAATAATAGAAGCCCTCTTTCATCTTCTGGATCTCGTAGGCAAGTCTCTTCTTGCCCCAGTCGTCCACATTCGTCACCGTTCCGCCGTAGCGGGCGATGTAACCCTGAATCTTCTCCAGGGCTGCGGCTCTCTCCTCATCCTCGAGCTTTGCGCTAAGAACAACCGCTAATTCGTACTTGTTCATAGTGTCTTACCTCCTTATGGTCTCTGGCCCCCGCTTTCAGTTCGGGAGCAAGGAATGATGTGTCACGGACTATTATTTTAGCAAATTCCGGCAGGAAATGCAAGCGGTTTTTCGCGGAATTTCGTACTTTTTCCGAACTTCTCCGCTCAGTCGGATCCCCCTGGCTTTCTGATCCCCCGGGTATTCTTCTCCACCAGCGTCCGCGCCACCATGATCTGATGGCCGCAGCCGAGACACTTCAGCCGGAAATCAGCGCCCACCCGCAGGATCTCCCACTCGCGGCTGCCGCAGGGGTGGGGTTTTTTCAGTTTCACGATATCTCCTACTTCATACTGCATATACATTCTCTCCTTCCGCCGGCGCCGCAGTCCGTCTTGCCACGCCGCGTCCGCCCGGCTCTGCTGCCGCCGCGCCTGCTGCCCGGTTCTCTCACAGATACGCCTGAAATACCTCCCCGATCGGATCATTGATCACCAGATCCGCATGGGCGTCCCGGGCTGTGGCGGACTTGTTGATCAGAACCAGCTTATTTCCCTGATAGTAATCGATCAGCCCCGCCGCCGGATACACGGTCAGCGAGGTTCCGCCCACGATCAGCACGTCCGCGTGACGGATATAAGACACGGATTTCTGCAGCGTCCGCTGATCCAGTCCTTCCTCATAGAGGACCACATCCGGCTTGATCGTGCCGCCGCAGGAACATTTGGGGACTCCCGGAGAGCTTACGATCTTCTCCAGGCCGTAGGATCTGTGGCACCGGGTGCAGTAGTTCCGGTGAATGGAACCGTGCAGCTCCAGCACCTCCCTGCTTCCCGCCATCTGATGCAGGCCGTCGATATTCTGGGTGATGACCGCGCGCAGCTTCCCCTGCTGTTCCAGCTTCGCCAGCGCCAGATGAGCCGCGTTGGGCTTCGCGTCGGTGAAGATCATCTTGTTCTTATAGAAACGGTAGAATTCCTCCGGGTTGTGCACATAAAACGTGTGACTGATAATGACCTCCGGCGGGTATTTGTACTGCTGGTTATACAGACCGTCCTGGCTCCGGAAATCCGGAATGCCGCTCTCCGTAGAAACGCCCGCGCCTCCGAAGAAGACGATATTATCGCTCCCTTCGATCCACTGCCGCAATGTCTCCTGTGGTGTCATGTGAAATGTCCCCCTTTTCATAAATTTCCGTGCGTCCATGCCCTGAAGCTGTCACGGACGAACTCCGCTTCTCCTGCCCGGCGCGGCCGTTCACCGCTGCGCGTTCAGCCACTCCTGCGCCCGCGCCAGCCCTTCTTTTGTAAACGGAAAATACGCTGTCGTCTTCTCCTCGTCCGGCGTCGCGTCCGAGCAGTACGGCCCGTGCCAGCAGACCGCCGCCAAAACGTCGCCGGCAGGCGCCCCGGTTTCTCCGTCCTCCCGCGGCTCCGTTCCCGGCCACAGCGCGTCAGCGGGAACCGTCCCGCCGCCGCGCTTCTCCAGCACGAACCGCAGCCTGCCGTCGCTTCCCGTAAACCGGCTTTTCTTCAGAAACGGGATCCCCATCGTACCCTTCAGATCGATCATCGCATTCTCCCCGCACCGCGCTTCGCGCGCTCATTTTTCTACCTCTACTTTACACCCGCGGGAAATATTTTGCAACGGCGAATTCCTGATTCGCCGCCGCCGTATGATTCGCCGCCCGTCGGCCGCCCTGCGCTTCATTTCCCCGTTTTTTAAACAGTTTTTTGACGATTTTGACGAAATAACTTGTATTTGCGCACAGAGTATTGTAAAATAATGTCATAATATGTGAAGGGGGTACCATCCAATGGGCAAATTCGTTATCAAGACCACCAGCGCCGGCGTAAGATTCAACCTGAAGGCCGGCAACGGTCAGGTCATCGCCACATCGCAGACCTACAAGACGCTGGCCACCTGCAGGAAGGGCATTGCCAGCGTCCAGAAGAACGCGGCGGCTCCGGTTGAGAATCAGACTGTCGAGGGATACGCGGCGGTGAAGAACCCGAAATTCGAAGTCTACACCGACAAGGCCGGCGAGTTCCGTTTCCGCCTGAAGGCCTCCAACGGCCAGACCATCGCCTCCAGCGAGGGCTACACCACGCTGGCCAAATGCTTAAACGGCGTGGCCTCCGTCGGCAAGAACGCCCCGGACGCGGCGGTCGTCACGGAGTAAGACCCGCAGGTCGGGCGCGGAATCAGCATTTGCATTTCCGAATGTATCAGAAACGTGTATATGCCGGGAATCGGACAACGTTGTTCCGCTTCCCGGCATATTTTTTCCAAAACTATCGGCATTTCACTTCCGAACTATTGCCGCTTCACTTCCGAAAATGTGACTCTTCCGCCTGGGCCTCGAAATACCGGACGATCAGCTCCACCATATCCGTCATGATCTCCCGCACGGTCGGACAGTCCCGAAGAAATTCATAGCCGCCCGTGCCGGACGCCCGGTAGTTGTTCATGACCATCGTAAACTTCTGCTCCGGCTCCACCGGCTTCCCATGATACAGCAGGCGCGTCACGCGGCTGCCCTCCGGCCGGCGCCAGTCGAACCCGTAATCGACGCCCATGACATAATCGAAATTATAATGGGAGATCTTCGGCTCGAGGAACTTGCGGCTGACCCGCAGCTTCCCCGCCTCGTCCGTGTCAAAATACTCCGCCGACCGTTCCAGCGTCCGCCTCAGCGCCTCGCCGGTCACTTCCTTCACAACAAGCGTGTTCGGATAAATATATGTGGAAACGATATCGCGGACCGTCACGTCCGTCCCGAACCCCTTCACCTCGTTGCCCAGGCTGGTGGTGGACAGCTCCGCGCCCGACGCCCACAGCTGCACCCGGTTGAAGAAATCGGCGATACTGCTGCCGTGGAGGGCCATATCCAGGTGCTCCCCGGGCAGAAGCGGCTTCTCAAAATGTCCTTTCGGCGTATCCAGCCAGACCGCGGTCTGCCGTTCCGGCTCCGCGAGAAGCTCCGCGGCGCGGGGATCGGTAATCCCGCCGGCCGGATGCAGGACAGTGCTGCAGCCGACAACCCGGCCCGGCCTTCCGGCTGCCGCGTCCTCCCACACGACCTCCGCCTCCACATACTGCTCCGCGTTGGCCGGAGTCTGCGCCACATGCGTTCCGGCGATCTCAGCTCCCGCGAGCGCCATATGCTGATGTCCCGTCAGCAGCAGATCGAAACCGAAATCCCTGGCGATCTCATAGCCGATATTCTCCCGCGTCGTGCTGAGCACGCGCCCGGTCTTAACATCGCACTCGAATCCGCCGTGATACAGCCCGATCAGCACGTCCGTCTCCGGCCGCAGCTTCTCATAGACCGGCGCCAGCGCCGCCCGGACGTCCCCGACCCGGATCTTCGTGAGATTCGCTTTCTTCTCCCACACATTGATAAAATCCGTGCAGATGCCGATGACGCCGACACGGAGACCATTTTCCGTCACCTTAACCGCCGACGGCAGGACGTGAAGCCGCCCGGTCACGTCCGCGATGTTGGCGCACAGACAGGGCGCGTGGAGATTTTCCAGATAACTGGCCAGATATTCATAGCCGTAATTGAAATCATGGTTCCCCAGCGTCACGTAATCGTAACCGGCCAGGTTCATGCACCTGGCGAACAGCTTTGCGCTGCCTGCCTGGGCCTGCAGATAGGCGAACGGCGACCCCTGGATCGTATCTCCGCCGTCTAAGACCAGCGTATTGCCGTCTTTCTGAAAATGCGGGATCATATTCGCCAGCCCGGCTTCCTTCCGCCCGCCCGTGGCGTAATCGACCGGAGCCATATATCCGTGCATATCGGATGTGAAATAGATCTTCAGCGTTTTTCTCATAGGATTTACCTGCCCGCCTCCAGCAGCGCGCTCTTCACCTTCCCGATGGAAATGTATCCGTCGAAGGTCGCCTTCATGTCGCTGCCTTCCTCCGCGTCCGTCGCGGCGATACTGGACAGAACCAGTTCCGCGGCCGCCCCCGGCAGCGGCCCGCCCGTGATCCCGCCGCTCTCCGCCGGCGTATAGACCGTCTCATAATACGACTTCTTCGCCGGTACCCTGTCCTCTAATATCCCCTTGATCTCGTCCGGATCGCATGCCGGGAAATTCACGTTCCAGATCGCCCACGGCTCGATCTCGCGGGTCAGCAGGTCTTTCGCGATCGGGAGCAGATACCGGTCCGACACCCGCCGGTCGTCATTGGTCTTATTGGAAAACGCGATGGCCGGGATCCCGTTGACAAGCGCCTCGACGGCCGCCCCGACCGTTCCGGAGTAGAGAATGTCCACTCCCACGTTATATCCGTTGTTGATGCCGGAAAACACCACATCCGGCCTTTCTTTCATCACATACGACAGCGCCACCTTCACGCAGTCCGCCGGCGAGCCGCTGATACTCCACGCGCGCGCGCCCTCAACCGGAAAATCCGGCTCCTCGCGCACGCAGATCGATCCGAACACGGAGATCCGCTGCGACATGGCGCTGCACTGATCGTCCGGCGCCACGACCCATACTTCACCCAGTTCCACCGCCATTTCCGCCAGGCTGATCAGGCCCGGCGAGCGGATACCGTCGTCATTTACAATTAATATTCTCATCTGATACCTGTCCTTCCAACCGGCATTCCCCATGCTCCAAAATAACCGTCTGCCCTTCCTCCGGCAGGATCCGCTGCCCGATCCGGTCCGAGTTCACCTGCTCCGGCCGGAAACTGTGCAGCGGGATCAGCGTCTTCGGTCCGATCGTATCCACCATCAGCTTCAGATAATAAGGCCGCGAATGTCCGCCAAGCCCGCAGTACTGATAGGGCACTCCCAGATATTCCAGAAGCGCGGTCATCTTATGATAGGATTCCTCATAACTGCCCAGCGGCGCGCCGTCCATATGATAATACCGCGACACCACGTCCTTCAGATCCAGGATCGCGTACTGATCCTGATAATCCAGCTGCAGCACATATTTTCCCGGAGCCTTCAGGATGTCCTCAAGCGTCACCCTCTTAAACCATTCCGGCACATTCCGACCGTTCATCGTCTTCTCATAGACGCGGATATCGTCGTCCGGATAGAATTCCGCCACGTAATCCGCCTGCACCGGATCCATGACCAGCGTCCGGCCCTCCGCCTCGAAGGTGCCGATCAGCCGGTGGATCCGTTCCACATTGCGGTTGTAGGGATTGACGATGAGCAGGCTGCTGTTTTTGCGGCACGCCTGCGCCATCTCCTGCTGCAGCATTTCTTCCGTGCAGATGTCCTCCTCCGGCTCCGTGAGGGAAAGCATATCCACATCGCCGAAGCTGACGGTTACGCCCTCCGTGACCATCACATCCGCGCCCCGGCAGGTCTCGCCGAACGCCTTCGAAACTCCGGGATAGAACCCGTGGAACCGGTAATCCCCGGTATAGACGATCGTTCCGTCCGGCGTCGTGATCAGCGCCCCGCTGGCGCCGATGACATCGTGGTCGATCTGCAGCACCCGCACCGTGATGTCCCCTCGGGTGAATGCCTGCCCATACGGGATCCCGATGCACCGCTCATGGCTCCTCTGCTGGATATCGCCCATGGCGCAGAGCCTCCGGTACAGCCGCAGGGAATCCTCGCTCATATACACCGGCATTTCCTCATCCAGCATTCCCAGGCCTCCCATATGATCGATATGCATATGGGAAATAAAGAAGAAATGCTCCTTCGTATTCTGCCCGTAGGACGCAAGGCCCAGATTCCTCGCCGGCCTCTCCGCGTAGATCCCGTCCGCCGCGGGCAGCATCCCGATCCGGACATAATCCTCGACCAGCGACTCCTGCCGCAGCCGCACCGCGTCGTCGCACCGTCCGGAGACCGAGAATCCGAAGTCGAACATGCACACCGCCTTCTCCGTCTCCACCGCCACGAAGGTTCCGCCGATCTCTTTAAGCCCTTTATAAAATGTGATCCTTGTCATGAATCGTCAAACGCTCCTTCCACCATACCATTTCCATAAGCCCGCTGCCGGGCACACCCAATACGCCGCGGCGTCTCCCGCGTATCGGGCGGCGATCGTCCGCGAGAGGAAAATTTTCCCTGCGGAACCGGACTGCTCCTGCCCCGCAGGGAAATCATTCATCAACTATCGGTTTCATGCTGTCAGGCGCGATCCGCGCCCCGAATACCGGTTATCGATTACTGCACAACGTCGTTGATCGCGGTAACCAGCTCGTCCAGCGTCTCCTGAGCGGTCTTGCCCTCAGAAATGCAGACCGTCAGAGTATCGGATACAACGTTGCGGATCTCGTTGGCGCCGGGGAAGTAATTGCTGGGAACATAGCCGTAAGGAGCCTGTCCGTACGCCGCTCTCGCGGTGATGGCACCCGCCGTATCGCCGGCCATGAAGTCCTGATACTCCTGGCTCTCATACGCAGAAGTACGAACCGGAACATATCCGGTATCGATGGACCACTTCACCTGGGACTCGGCAGAGGTAAGGAACTTCATGTATTCCCAGACAGCCTTCTGCTTTGCCTCGTCCTTCGTGAACATAACCAGGTTGGTACCTGCGTTGTAAGCGGCGTTCTTCTTGCCCTGAGCGATCGGGGCAACGCCCAGCTCAAACTCATGGCCTTCGTTGTCTGTCACGATGTAGGTAACGCCTGCGCAGGATCCGACATAACCGCCGATCATCTCGGAGCTCATCAGATTGGAGAAATAAGCGTCCTCGCCGATCAGACGGGCATAGCCCTTGCTGTACAGGCCCAGGATGAACTCAATGGCCTCCAGGCCTTCGGGAGTGTCGAACAGGGCGCCGGTCTCGTCTACATAATCAGCGCCGTTCTGACGCAGGAAGATCTCCAGCATATCGCACATGGAGTCATAACCAAGCATCGGGACGCCTTCCTTCTCCAGAAGGATCGCGCCGTCCTTCTCCAGGTCTTCCCAGGTTGTCGGAGGCTCTGTGATGCCGGCCCGGTCAAACATGGTCTTATTGTAGAAGAACGGATACGTACTCTTGTTGAACGGAACGCCCGTGATGAATCCATACTCGCTGTTCTCAATGCGGTAGCCTTCAACAATATCCTCCCAGTTGTCGAAATCGTTCTTCACGAAATCATCAAGCGGAATGATCTTATCCACATAATCTGTGAAATAGTTGTTGTACGCCTGCGCCATATCGGGCAGAGTGTCCGCCGCGGCGCTCGCCATCAGCTTGGTCTGCAGATCGCTGTAGCCGCCCTGATTGACCAGTTCCACCGTAATACCCTTACCGTTCTCCGCGTTGAACTTATCGGTCAGCTCGGTCAGGGATACTTCCTGCGCATTGCTCATCGCATGCCAGAACGTGATCGTAACCGGCGCTGCCGTCTCCTCTGCCGCAGCCGCAGTGGTCTCCGCTGCCGCATCTCCCGCCGCGGTCGTCCCTGCAGCCGCAGTTGTGGCCGCCGCAGTTGTGGTAGTTGTGTCGCTGCCGCTTCCACCGCCGCAGGCGGTCAGCAGGCTTGCGCCCATAACGGTTGCCATCGTCAGGGCCATGATCTTCTTCATCTTCATAATCGCCTCTCCTTTTCAAAAGAAAAATAGTTGCTTGCCATTTATATTAACGCGCCCAATAGCACGTTATGGCTGTAATTAACCTTTGACGCCCGTATACGCCATACCTTCCAGGATGTACTTACGCAGGAACAGATAGATGATCACGATCGGCACCACCAGGATACAGGACGCCGCCATAATCAGCTGATACTGCGCTCCGGCCTCCGACTGGAACCGGACAAGTCCATGGGACAGCACGCGCATATTCGGCGAGTTCGTGACCAAAAGGGGCCACAGGAAAGAGTTCCAGGAACCAATGAAGCTCAGGATCGCCACCGTCGTGATGGCGTTCTTATTCATCGGAACCATGATCTTAAACAGGAATTTAAGGTCGCTGCACTTGTCCACCTTCGCCGCCAGATAAAGCGCTTCCGGCACGCTGGAGAAGAACTGGGACAGCAGATACGTATAGAACACGTTCGCCAGCCACGGCACGATCATCGCCTTGTAGGTATCCACCCATTTTAACTTGGTTACCGTCACGAAGTTGGTGATCAGAAGCATCTCGCCGGGAATCATCAGCGTCGCCATAAACAGCGAGAAGACGATCTTCTTCCCCGGGAAATCCAGTCTTGCGAACGCAAACGCCGCCAGGATACTGGTCAGCAGCACGCCCACCGTCGTCACCGTCGCGACGAACACGGTATTCAGGAAATACCTCGGGAACGGGGCCGCCTGCCATGCCTCCGCGTAATTGGAGAACATGAAATGCGTTGGTATGATCGTCGGCGGGATCGATACGATCTCGCTTCCCGATTTCAGGGAGGAAAGGATCATCCATACGAAAGGCAGCAGCGTGAACAGCGCGCCCGCGACCAGGATCACATACTTGACTATTTCCGCGATAATCGCCGTCGGTTTCCTCGATTTCATTTCTGCGCGGCCTCCTTTCTCGCACGGATGCGGCCCGGAAGTCTCTGGATCGCCGTAAAGAACATGATAAGCAGGAACAGGACTACGGAGCCTGCCGCCGCGATGCCGTATTTATAATTGTTGTAGAACTTGTCGTAAATGTAAAACACGATCGTAATCGCGGAATTGTATCCGCTGGGGCCCGCCGATCCGTTGAACAGCGAGAAGACCTCATTGTACACTTTGAACGCATTGATGATACCCATAACGAACGCGTACGCGATGATCGGTCTCATTGCCGGCACCGTGATCCGGAAGAACACTCTCCATCTGGGCGTGGCGTCCACACGGGCCGCCGAATACAGATCCGGGGAAATACCCTGCAGCGCCGCCAGGAAGATCATGATATCAAACGCCAGACTCTTCCACACAGCAAATATGATCAGCGACGCCATGGAATATCGCCGGTCTGTCAGCCATCCGATCTTCTCAAAGCCAAGGGCCTGCAGAATGCTGTTCAGCAGACCATATTCGCTGTGCAGGATCCATCTCCACACAACGCCGATCGCGATGACGCTGGTGACATACGGCAGGAAATACAGCGTCTGGAATAATCCCTGGAACTTAATATGGCTGTTCAGCAGGTTCGCGATCAGCAGGGAAATCACAACCGAAAGCGGCACCACAAAGATCACGTAGGTGATGGTATTCGTGATCGCCTTCCGGAAATCCTTATCCTTGAACAGATCCGCGTAGTTTTCCAGATTAATGCCCTTATAGCTGCCATTGATGATGCTGTAATCCTCACAGAAGCTCATGAAGATCGCCCTTACCAGCGGGTAAGCCGTAAAGACCAGCATGATTACCAGCACCGGTGCCAGATATACATAGCCTTTAAAACTTCTTCGATTCATACCGCACCTCCCGCTTTAGCACTTGACCAGGGCGCTTCCGTCCGCGTCAAAGATGATCAGGGAGTTCTTGCGCGCCCGCAGGCAGAGGTCGTCGCCTGCGCGAAGCTGCAGGTCGGAATGGGTCAGAGCGCGGAATTCCGTCGTGCCGATCTTAAAGAAGATCAGCAGATCGCGGCCCGTCATGCGGACGCTGTCAGCCTTCACCGTGAATCCATCCTCACAAAGCTCCAGCGACTCGGGGCGGACACCCATCTGATAGGTTCCGTCGGCAACCTTCTTTCCGGCAGCGTCCAGCTGTTCCCTCGTGCGCAGAAGCACTCCGTTCAGTTCGACTCCGCGGCCGGTAACCTTGGCTTCAAACATATTGATCTGGGGCATGCCCAAAAACTGGGCGACAAAGGAATTAATGGGGTTCAGATACATGGCCTGCGGCGCGTCATACTGCTGCACGACGCCGCGGTTCATAACCGCGATGCGGTTGGAGATGCTCATGGCCTCTTCCTGGTCATGGGTAACGAACAACGTGGTAATCTTGACTTCCTGCTGGATCCTCTTGATCTCTTCGCGGGTCTCCACCCTCAGCTTCGCGTCCAGATTGGAAAGAGGCTCGTCCAGCAGAAGGACCTCGGGCTTCTTCACCAATGCGCGGGCGATGGCGACACGCTGCTGCTGTCCGCCGGACAGCGCGGAGGGCTTGCGGTTCAGAAGGCCATCCAGCTGAACCAGATGTGCCATCTCCTGGGCTCTCTCGATCGCTTCCGCTTTCTTCACCTTGCGGTTGATCAGCGGAAACGTAATGTTGTCCAGAACCGTCATATGGGGATACAATGCGTAATTCTGGAACACAAGGCCGATCTCCCGGTCCTCCGGGGGCACCTTCGTGACTTCCCTGTCACCGAAGAAGATCTGGCCGCTGGTGGGCTCAGTCAGGCCGGCCAGCATGAAAAGCGTGGTGGACTTGCCGCATCCGGAGGGCCCCAAAAGGCCGATCAATTCGCCGTCGGCGACGCTCAAATTCATGTTGTCTACCGCCTTGAAATCTCCGTACGCTTTCGTCAGGTTGAGAATTTTAATCTCCATAAAATATACCTCGTCTGCCTGTTATGTAGTTACGGGTTGCAGGGTTTCCTTGGCACTGCATAATGCCAATATAGCTTTATTATATAATAAGTCGCCGATAAAAACAACCAGATTCCGCAAAATTTAGATGAATTTGTCAAATAATTTGGCCATCGACGGCAGCCATGTATTTTTAATAATACAATATAAAATATGTAACTGATGTATATCGATTATATAGGAGTATTTCTATATTTTTCAACATATTTTAACATCAGCGGTCGTACCCGCAACATGAAAAAAGCCCGTAAATTCGGGCTTTTTCGAGAGGCGACAACCGGATTCGAACCGGTGGATCAGGGTTTTGCAGACCCACGCCTTACCACTTGGCTATGTCGCCATATATTCTTTTATGCACGAACCGCATCACTTATGACCCCAACGAGATTCGAACTCGTGTTACCGCCGTGAAAGGGCGATGTCTTAACCGCTTGACCATGGGGCCGAAACAAAAACACAAGGCAACCCACGTCTCTGCCGTCACAGCCGTCCGGCCAGTCCGCCGGACTTCCTTGTGCTAACTCCCCGAGTAGGACTCGAACCTACGACAGCGCGGTTAACAGCCGCGTGCTCTACCGACTGAGCTATCGAGGATTATGCGCGATACTCAAGTAAGTGCACAGTCATTACCGAGAGGCACTTACGAACTATCACGGATTCTTAAAGGGCACGCGCCCTCAAAACCGCATACTGAAAACTTCTCCTCCGGTTCCGCCCACGGCTTCCCCTCTTCCAGACAGCTCCCTTTCCGCCTCCGCCTGCCTCCCTGGACAAGCCCTCGGCCGATTAGTGGCGGCCAGCTCCGCGCGTCTC
>CANQGA010000011.1 GCA_947600145.1 uncultured Lachnospiraceae bacterium
CGCCGGTGGCAGCCGTGGTGATGATCTCTCCCCGGAAACCTCTCGCGTAGATCAGCGGAAGGTACCCCGTGTGGTCCACGTGGGCGTGGGTCACCAGCACGTAATCGATCTGCGCGCAGCTGACCGGCAGCTCCGCGTTCTCGTATACATTGACGCCCTGCTCCATCCCGCAGTCCACCAGAAGCTTCGTCTGACCGCATTCCAGGTAATGGCAGCTTCCTGTTACTTCATGATCCGCCCCGATAAATGTCAGTTTCATATGACTGTCCCCGCTTTCCTGTCAGATTCTGTCCGTGCGAACAGGGCGCCGGCGACGCTCTGTTCATATTCTGATATAAAACAGTATATCATGCCGGATCCATTTTTACAATCAAGTTTCAGTCTCCCCGCGCATCTACTGCGTTCCTTCCCCGTAAATGTTCTGACGGAGATACTGTCTGTTTTTCTCAAAATCAACCTCCAGCACCGCCATATCCCGGATCCTGGCGTCAGAAAAACTGCCCTCGACAGGAACGCTTCCCAGTTCGAGCTCATAGACCGCCGCCCGGGGCACCATAAGACCCATGCGCATACATTCGCTCCTTGTCAGATTCGTCGTCAGATCCCCGGGAAGATCGCGCGTCAGATCCGTAAAATGACTGATCAGGGCCGCGGGGGATTTCTTAACGATCGCAGACAGCACCTTCCGCTGTCGTCCGGTGCGGGCAAAATCCGTGCCGATATAACGGTTCCGGCAGTAAGCCAGCGCCTGCGGACCGTTCAGATGGATCAGTCCGCTTCGCGTCTCATCCAGATAGTCCGTACCTGCCGGCCGGTTTTCCAGCATATTGTATTCCGCCAGATAGCCGTTGACATAGATCACCTCATCATTGGTCAGTTCCAGGTCGACGCCTCCCGCCGCGTCCACCAGATGGGCGAACGCCCGGAAATCCACCAGCACATACCGGTTGACGTCAATGCCGAAATTCTGCTTCAGCGTATCCATCAGAAGCTCCGCTCCGCCATAGGAATACGCCATATTCAGGCGGTTATTATCATGTCCCGGTATCTCCACATACATATCCCGCAAAAAAGACGTCATACAGATCTTTTTCGTCTTACTGCTGACGGACAGAAGAAGCATGGCGTCCGAGCGCCCCGCATCGTTTTCTTCCCTGGAATCGCTGCCGATCAGAAGGATATTGACGACTCCGTCCGTCTCCAGAGTACCGTCCTGTCTGGATCCGGCGGATACAAAGTTCACCCGGTCATACACCGAATTGACCGTATACACCCACAGTCCTGCCGCGGCCGCAGCAAGCAGGAGCAGCAGAAATAAAAAGCGCTTTACGCGGGAATGCCTTTTCTTTTTCCTTCTTCTGGATCTGGCCGGCCGCGCATTCCTGTCCGCGTATCTTCTCTGCGGATCATCCTCTTCCTCTTCTTCCGGATATTCGTCCCACTGAACGGGAAGCGGTTCCCCATCCGGCCACAGCATGTCCAGATTAAGCTCCGGTTCCTGCTCTTTTGGTATTTCTCTCTGATTTCTTTGTCTTCTGTTCGGTTCAGAATCCCTGTACATGTCTCTCGTCCGCGGATACCGGTCTTGGTTCTTCTGTTTTTCCTGCGGTCTCCGCTCCTCCCTACTGAGTATAACGCACAGACGGCAAAAAAGATAGCAAAATGTGCAGTTTCGCGGAATGATGAAGGGGAGTGAAATGCAGCTGCACATATTCGCGGAAAATACGCGCAGGAAGCAGACTTCCCCCTGCGGTTCAGGATTTGCTCGCGGGAACTGTCTAAGCTCGCAGCGATTTGTTAAAAGCATCACGAAAAATGGACAACTCGCTTCGCTCGGACAAGTCCATTTTTCGTGATAACACAAATTGCTGTTCGCTAAGACAGTTCGCCGTTCGCAAAATTCACCTCAGGGGGAGAGTCTGCTTCCTGCGCTGGTTGTTTCGGGAGAGAGGTGCATTGCATCCGCGTCCCGGCGCCTGCGAGGCACAGCGGCGGAAGACCCGGCGGCAGTGCGATTTGCGGAGGAGGGTTAGAGGACCTTAGGCAAAAAGGGACCGGGGCAGGGGTCTGCGGCCATGACCACAAGTCATGGCGCAGTGTCAGCCTGAGCGGGAATTTCTTCAGAAATTCCCGCGAATCTGACAGTGCCCCCGCCCCGGTTCGTTTTTGTCTTAGAGCCTCTTCCCTCCGCAGCCATGAGCGATGCCGCCGGGTCTTCCGCCGCGTACCCCATGCGGCCGCATTTCCGGAAGCATACATTCCACCTGCCAGACGCATATCTCCGCCTTCTCAGATGATAATGCAGATCATTCCCCCGTTGGAGTCATTGATGATCTTCTGCAGCGCGTCCTGCAGCTTCACCTGGCAGTCTTCCGTCAGCTGCGCCACCTTGGCCTGGATGCCGTCCTCCACGATCTGTTCGATGGATTTCCCGAAGATATTGGTCTTCCAGATCCCGTCCTCGCTCTCCGCGGCGTTCTGCTTTATGTACGCGATCAGGTCCTCCGCCTGCTGTTCGCTCCCGACGATCGGCGCGATCTCCGTCTCGATATGGGCCTTGATCATATTGATGGACGGCGCCTCCGCCCGCATCTTCACGCCGTATTTATTGCCGTGGCGGATCACCTGCGGTTCATCCAGGATGATCTCCGACTTCTCCGGCGTCACCACGCCGTAGCCCCGCAGACGTACCTGGCTCAGCGCGTTCTGGACTTTATCGTATTCCTTCTTCATCTTCGCCAGGGTACCAAGCGTCTGCATCAGCTGCCACTCGCCGCCGATGGGCAGCCCCACGTAATCGCTCAGGATCTGATAATAATATCCGTCGTCCACATCGACGGCCACATCCACCGTGCCGTCCGACAGATCCATCCGGTCCGTCTTCATCCCACGCACCGCTTCCGCGGCTGCAGACGCAAGCGCCGCTGCCACGTCCTTCATCTGGGTCACCCTGCCCATCAGCTCCTTGACCGCGGCGATGACTCCCGCCTTCAGCCAGTGGTCCGAAGGCAGGATCTCCATCCATTTGGGGATCTTAAAGTTCAGCTGTGTCACCGGAAATTCATTCAGGACCATCTGCAGGATCCGGAAAATGTCTTCCTTCCTGAGCTGTTCGCAGTTGACCGGAAGGACTGATACGCCGTATTTCTCCTCCATCTCGCCTGCCAGCTTCTCCGTCTCGTCCGAGTAGGGCTTCACGGAGTTTAGAAGCACAAGGAACGGCTTTCCGAGCCCTTTCAGTTCTTCGATCGCCTGTTCCTCCGCCGGGACATAGGCGGCCCGCCTGATGTCGCCGATGCTCCCGTCCGTCGTCACGACCAGACCGATGGTGGAATGATCCGTGATCACCTTCCGCGTTCCGATCTCCGCCGCCTTCGTAAACGGGATCTGATAATCGAACCAGGGCGTCTTCACCAGACGCTCGCTGTCATTTTCCACGTGTCCCGCGGCCCCGTCCACCATGAATCCGACGCAGTCGATCAGACGCACTTTAGCGGACGCCGTGTCGTCCAGCCTGATCTGAGCGGCCTCCTTCGGGATGAATTTCGGTTCCGTCGTCATGATCATTTTGCCCGCAGCGCTCTGGGGCAGTTCATCCCTGGTCTGGGTCCTGACATGCTCGTCTTCCATGCCGGGCAGCACCATCAGTTCCATGAATCTCTTGATGAATGTGGATTTGCCGGTGCGCACCGGGCCGACCACGCCCAGATAGATCTCGCCGCCGGTCCGGGCCTTGATATCCCGGTATACCGAATACATTTCCATAAAAATAACCCCCTTGCTGTGGTGGTACAAATATATGCAAGGGGGTAAAATTGTATGATAACGGATATTCTACTCGCTGAGATACGCCTTTTTGACCTGCTCGTTGTCCATCATCTCACGGGCGTCGCCGCTTAAGACAATCCTGCCGGTCTCCAGCACATACGCCTTATCGGCGATGGAAAGGGCTTTCTTCGCGTTCTGCTCCACCAGAAGGACCGTGGTCCCGCTCTTGTGGATCTCCTTGATAATATCGAAGATCTCGTTCACATAGATCGGCGACAGACCCATGGACGGCTCGTCCATCAGCATCAGCTTCGGCCGCGACATCAGGGCCCGGCCCATCGCGAGCATCTGCTGTTCGCCGCCGCTTAAAGTTCCAGCCGGCTGGTTCTTGCGCTCTTCAAGGCGCGGGAAGCGCTGGTAGATGCTCTTTAAGGTTTCATCTACCTCTGCTTTGTCTTTGCGGGTGTAAGCGCCCATCCGCAGGTTCTGAAGCACCGTCATCTCCGCGAAGACCCGCCGCCCCTCCGGCACATGGGCGATGCCCATGGATACCAGCTTGTAGCCGGGTGTTTTCGTGATGTCGGTCCCGTTATAAATGATCCTGCCGGCCTTGGCCGGGATCAGACCCGTGATGGTCTGCAGCGTCGTAGTCTTGCCGGCGCCGTTGGCGCCGATCAGCGCGATGATCTCCCCCTGGTTTACCGTAAAGGAGATTCCCTTGATGGCCTGGATCACGCCGTAACAGACTTCCAGGTCCCTGACTTCCAGTATCGCCATGTCCTCTCCTCCTACTCTCCGAGATAAGCCGTGATCACGCGGCGGTCGTTCAGCACCTCCGAGGTCACGCCCTGGGTCAGTACCTGACCGAAGTTGAGCACCGTCAGCTTCTCGCAGATCCCCGCCACCAGCTTCATATCATGCTCGATCAGAAGGATCGTCATGCTGAATTTCTCCCGGACGAAGCGGATCGTCTCCATCAGTTCCGCGGTCTCGTTGGGATTCATGCCCGCCGCCGGCTCGTCCAGAAGAAGAAGCTTCGGATCCGTGGCCAGCGCCCTGGCGATCTCCAGCTTCCGCTGCTTGCCGTAGGGAAGGTTGGACGCCTTATAATCGCACTCCTTATCCAGATCGAAGACGGACAGAAGCTCCATCGCCCGCTCGTTCATCTCCTTCTCAACTTTATAGAAGGACGGGAGACGCAGGATTCCCTCCAGCGTGGAATACTTATGATGATTGTGCAGACCCACCTTGACATTGTCCAGAACGCTCAGTTCCTTGAAAAGGCGGATATTCTGAAATGTCCTTGCGATGCCCTCCTGATTGATCTCAATGGTCTTTTTGCCGGTAATGTTCTTACCGTCCAGAAGGATCATGCCGGTATCCGGTTTATACACGCCGGTCAGCAGATTGAACACCGTGGTCTTGCCGGCGCCGTTGGGGCCGATGAGGCCGTAAAGCTGGCCTTTCTCGATGACCACATTGAAACCGTCCACGGCTTTCAGGCCGCCGAAGGAAATGCTGAGATTTTTGACCTCCAGGGTCGGAACCGCGCCGGCTTTTCCCGCGCCGGCAGTCTGTCCCGCGGCCTCGCCGCTTTTCACCGGGTTGTCCGTCATTTTCACAGACTTGCTGTCCGCCGCCATCTCACGCCACCTCCTTCTTCGCGCCGCCGCGCAGTTTGCTCATGACCACGCTTCTCAGCTCGATGGCTTTCGGGCTGGAATTGAAGATCGTCATGACGATCAGCACGATGGCGTAGATCAGCATACGGTAGTCGTTGAGTCCGCGCAGCAGCTCCGGAAGCGCCGTCAGAAGCATGGCCGCGATGATGGAGCCGCGCATATTGCCGAGGCCGCCAAGCACCACGAATACCAGGATCAGGATCGACTTGTTGTAGCCGAAGTTATCGGAAGACGCCTTCAGCGTAGACAGACTGTGGGCGTAAAGCACGCCGGCCATGCCCGCCAGGGCCGCCGAGATGGAAAACGCCATCAGCTTGTATTTGGTAATATTGATGCCGATGGACTCCGCCGCGATCCGGTTGTCGCGGATGGACATGATCGCCCGCCCCGTCCTGGAATGGATCAGGTTCAGCACGATAAACAGCGTCAGAAGAAGCAAAAGGATCCCGATCGTGAAGGTAGCCGCCCGCGGCGTCCCCGTAATTCCCTGCGCTCCCTTTATGAGAACCACCCCGGTCTCTTCGTCAAGTCCCAGAGATGTCGTATCTTTCATGGAAAAATGGAAACCGTTTGCGTCGCGCCCTACATAGAGGACGTTGATCAGGTTCTTGATGATCTCGCCGAAAGCCAGCGTCACGATAGCAAGGTAGTCGCCCTTCAGCCGCAGGACCGGAATTCCGATCAGCAGGCCGAATACGCCTGCCACCAGCGCCCCCAGAATCAGCGCCATAAAGAACCGCACCCCAACACTGGGAACCGCCGTTTCCAGACAATTCGTCAGAAACGCGCCGGAGAACGCGCCCAGACACATGAATCCCGCATGGCCGAGACTCAGCTCTCCCAGGATCCCTACGGTCAGATTCAGCGACACCGCCAGGATCGCGTACATACAGAGCGGTACCAGAAGTCCTTTAAAAAGGCTGGTCAGATGGCCTGTCTTATCCATCACCTGGATCACGACCCAGAACAGGATGACCATCCCGTAGGTGACCGCATTCTGAATTCTCACTTTGTTCTTCGTCATGTCCGTCACCTACACTTTCTCATTGATCTTCCGCCCCAGGATGCCGGTGGGACGCACCAGAAGCACGATGATCAGCACCGCGAACACAATGGCGTCCGACAGCTGGGAGGAGATATAAGCCTTTGACAGATTCTCGATAACGCCCAGCACGATGCCGCCGATCAGCGCTCCGGGGATCGACCCGATGCCGCCGAACACGGCCGCCGTAAACGCCTTGATGCCGGGCATGGAACCTGTGTAGGGCGTCAGGGACGGATAGGCCGAACAAAGCAGCGCTCCCGCGATGGCCGCCAGGGCCGAGCCGATGGCAAATGTAACCGCGATCGTCTTATTCACGTCGATCCCCATCAGGGACGCCGCGCCCCGGTCCTCGGAAACCGCCAGCATGGCCTGCCCCATCTTCGTCTTATTGATAAACGCGGTCAGGGCGATCATGATAATGATGCAGCTGATGATCGTAACAATTGCCGTGGAGGATACAGTCAGATTCCCTCCCGCCAGCACCAGGTTCGGCAGACTGACCACGGAAGTAAACTGATGCGCGTTGGAACCGAAGATCAGCAGCGCAACATTCTGCAGGAAATAGCTGACTCCGATCGCTGTGATCAGAACGGCAAGGGAAGTCGCTTCACGAAGCGGCCGATATGCGATCCTCTCTACCGTTACGCCCAAAAGCGTACAGGCCAGGACGCCTGCGGCAATACCGATAAAAGGATTCATGCCGAATGTACTGACCACCGTAAAAATAACGAAGCTGCCTACCATGATCACATCGCCGTGGGCAAAATTCAGCATCCTGGCGATTCCGTATACCATGGTATAACCCAGAGCAATGATCGCATAGACCGCTCCAAGGCTGACGCCGCTGATAAAATATGACAAAAAGCTCATGGACCTTCCACCTTCCCCTGATATTCTGCATCAAAGTATACCACAGAAACAAACAATGCACAATCAATTTTGTGAGAATACGAACGATGAGTCACTGGCGCTTTGTCCGCTTTCTGACGTAATCCAAAAGAGGAGCCGTCTCTTATGACGACCCCTCCTCGGATCAGATGATTCTATTCAGTTCCATTACTGAATCTCATACACGCCGTTTACGATCTTGGCAACGATCGGATCCTTCGTCGGCGCGCCGGACGCGTCCCAGGTAATATTGGAACCGGTCAGTCCGTCAACAGAGATCTCAACCATCGCTTTCTTCATCGCTTCGCAGATATCGGAAACGCTCATATCCGGAGTGATGCCCGCGGTCTCGGCCGCTTTCTTGATGGCGTACACAACGTCATAAGCATCCGCGCCGAACTGGTTGGGGTCCTCACCGTATGCCGCCACATAGTCAGCCGTGAACTTCTTGCTGCTTTCCTGCGTAGTGGCAAACGGAGTCAGAAGCATAACGCCCTCTGCCAGGGAAGTATCAAAATTATCCACAGTCAGGATGCCGTCCATACCGTCCACGCCGAAGAAGATCGGCGCGAAGCCCTTATCAGACGCCTGCTTCAGGACAATGGACGCCTCCTGATAATAGAACGGAAGGAACACCAGCTCTGCGCCAGCTTCGTTCATCTTGTCGATCTGTACAGAGAAATCCGTCGCGCTGTCGGCTGTGAAGGCCTCCTCAGCCACGATCTCGAGTCCCTGATTCGCCGCCTCTGCTACAAAGGACTCACGGATGCCGGACGAATACTCGCTGGAGCTGTCGTAGATGATTCCGATCTTTGTCGCCAGTCCCTTCTCGCCCATGTAAATAGCAGCCGCGGTTCCCTGATCGGGATCAGAGAAGCAGATGCGGAATACATTGTCATGGGCAATGCACTCCTCTGCGGAAGCAGACGGAGTCATCTGGAACATATTGTCGATGGCGGTCTCCTCGGCCACGGCGATACAGGGGGCCGTAGTGACGGAACCTACCAGCATCTGCATTCCCCAGTCCTTCAGGGTGTTGTATGCGTTCACGGAATTCTGCTCTACGTTGGCGTCGTCCTGTGAATTCAACTCAACCTGATAACCGTTGATGCCTCCGGCCTCATTGATCTCTTTCACAGCAAGCTCAGCGCTGTTCCTGACCGCCAGACCATAAGCAGAAGCGCCGCCTGTAAACGGACCGATCACGCCAAGCTTCCATGTTGCGCCTGCGCTTTCCGCTCCGGCTTCCGTCTCAGCGGCCGCCGTCGTATCATCCGCCGCCGCGGCAGTCGTCTCAGCGGCTGCGGCAGTCGTCTCGGAAGACGCGGCAGTCGTCTCGGAAGACGCGGCAGTCGTCTGGGTATTATCCCCGGAACCGCCGCCGCAGGCAGTCAGGGAAGCGGCCATCGCAACAGCCAAACCTAACGCTAATACCTTTTTCATAATAGTTTCCTCCTCATTCTTTCTTTGCCGGACTGTCTCCGGCACGCTCAATTGCGCTTTTTGTCAGTTTTTAAGGAGTTATCTCCTCAAAAAACTTTCAACATTATAAATCCATTCCGTGCAAATGTCAACGCTTTTCTTAATACAATCTTGCGTCACGTCAACGTGATAAAGCAGCAAAAGGCCGCCTTACCGGATGGATCGCCTTACCGGATCATACCGCCGCCGCGGCGATCCATCCGGTAAGGCGGACGTCTGAGCCGCTAGCAGATCACAAAGCAGTCCGCGTAGAACGCCCCCGCGTCCGAGATCCCCGAGGTGTCCAGCACGACGTTTCTGCCCTGCCGGGTAAACTTCACCTCTTCGCCGGTGCGCATCAGCGTTACCTTCGAAAAGTCCTTCTCCGTCTCCAGATGGATCCGACCCGGGATCCTTACCTCGTCCTCGTACAGGAAGAACGCGTAGGTCTTCTCTCCTTTGCGGGTATAGCGGACCTTCCAGTACTCATAGGGAGCCGCCGGCTCGGTTCCGTAGATTGCGTCGCCGTGGATCCTGAGCCACCTTCCCATCTCCTTTAATGAGCGGACGCCTCCCGCGGGAAGCTTGCCGTCAGGCTGGGGCGACAGATTCAGCGCCAGGTTGCCGCCGCGGCTGACCACGTCGATCAGAAGATGGACCAGCTCACGGCCGGATTTGAAATGATCGTCGTAGCGGAAGCCGAAATTCTCTCCCACCGTTGTGCAGGTCTCCCATGGAATGAAAAGCGGCTTCTCCGGGATCTGCTGCTCCGGCGTGACGATGTTCTCGAACTCTCCGCCCACCGTCCGGTCGCATACGATCAGGTGGGGCTGGGGACCGCCGCGAAGCTTTCCGACGATCTCTCCCAGGCGGATATCCTGGCCGAGATTATCCGGGCGCACCCAGCCGCCGTCCAGCCACAGGCAGTCGATCCTGCCGTAGCGGGTCCCCAGCTCTTCGATCTGGGTATGGACATACCGGACAAATTCTTCCCAGAGCTCGGGATGCTCTTCCACCGAATAGTTCAGGTTCCGCGTCGGCGCCTCCCCGAAGGCGCGGTGCCAGTAGGCGTCCGAATGCCAGTCCGGCTTTGAAAAATACGCGGAGATCGCCATCCCGCGGCTTCGGAATTCGTCAAAGAGACATTTCGTGATATCCGCGTAAGGGCTGTCGGAAAACGGGCAGGACGGATCCGTGATCTTATAATCGGTGGCATGGCTGTCGTACATGCAGAATCCGTCATGATGCTTGGTGGTAAACAGCAGATACCGGAACCCGCACTCCTTCGCCAGATCCGCGATCCTGTCAGGCCGGAACTTGACCGGATTAAAGGTTCTGTTGGCATTCCAGTACTGCTTCTTAAAGGTCTCTGTGTCGGTCCAGTCGATCTCTGCCTGGGACCACGCCGCGTCCTCATCGCACAGCGCCCAGGACTCATAGGTCCCCAGCTGACAGCCGGGACTGAAATGCATCATGAATCCGAGCTTCAGCCCCATAAACCATTTCAAATGATCCAAAACAGCCTGTTCCTTTGGAGGAACATACCGTTCCTCCGTGGTATAGTCGTGAACTCCTCCGACTACGATCTCATTTTCGTCCATCGCGGAACCGTCCTTTCTCACCGGATATCGTACACGCTGCTGACAGTGATCCCCTTCGGATCCCCTTCCACGATCCGGATCCGCCGCGTCCCGCCGTCCATGTCAAAATAATTGTCCTCCAGGCGCATATCGTCGTCCGCGTTCAGGATCCGCACGCCCCTGGCGAAGCAGTCCGCGCTTATGAGGAGTTCATCGCCTTCCACCTTCACATCAAACACCGGCTTACGGAAATGGAAATACTTCGGGAAACAGAACAGCACGGTCCCTCTCGATACCGTTTCGCCGTCCGCTTCCATCTGGTAGCTCACGTAATTCTCAAACACATCCGCGTCCGGCAGCTCCACCTTGTCTAGCCATGTCGCCGACATGGGCGCCAGGGTCATTTCACAGCTTTCCTCCCTAAGGATCCGCGCGGAGGCGTCCCGCAGCTGCCAGCGGACCGTCACCTTCCGCTCCGTAAGCGTCTCATTGTTGGCGCAGAGGCGGATGGACTTCTCATAGTCGAAGGGCTGCGTGTTCAGGTTCGGCGTCTGGGTGTGCATGCCCTCCTCCTCGCAGGAAAGCAGAAGCGGCGCGAAGAACCGTTTCGCACAGTACATGACCGCCTTCCACCGGCCGAAATAATCCACCATGGCCCAGCTGGCCACCGGCCAGCAGTCGTTAAACTGCCAGATCACCGCGCCCATGCAGCGTCCCCGGTTCCGCCGGAAATGCTCCACGCCGTAGCGCATGGCCTCTGCCTGCATCAGCTGCGAACCGTAGATGATCATGTCCAGGCTGGTCGGATAGAGATAGGTCTGCTCCATATATCGCATGACCGTGCCGTTGCCGAAGGCGCAGCGCTGGTGCTTCTCCATCACATAGGAGAAAATGTTCCGGTCTTCCGGCTCCGTGAAGGTCTCCACGGTCTTAAGCGCCGGCAGGGATTCGAAGCCGAATTCCGACATATAGCGCGGGAAGAGCCTGCGGTAAGCCGAAAACGGCAGTCCGCCGTGCCATACGCTCCAGTAATGGACGTCTCCCCGGTTCTCGTCGTTGGGCTTGTCGAAGCCGCCGCCGCAGGACGGGCTCGCCGGCCAGTAATAGGTCTGAGGATCGTATTTTTTCAGCACCTTCGGGATCAGGTACTCGTACATCTTGATGTAATCGCTGTAGCGGATCGGATTGTCGCACCATACCTTCTTATCATCAGCAAGGAACAGCTCCATCTCGTTGTTGCCGCACCACAGTCCCAGAGACGCGTGATGGCGGATCCGCTTCACATTATCGATAAACTCCGCGGTGATATTCGCTTCGAAATCCTCCGTCAGGTCGTAGACGCAGCAGGCGAACATGAAATCCTGCCACACTACCAGTCCGGCCTCATCACAGGCGTCGAAGAAGAAGTCGTCGGGATAATATCCGCCGCCCCAGACGCGCATCACATTGAAATTGGCGTCCTTTGCCGCGGCGATGAATTTTCTGGTCTTCTCCGCGTCCACACGGGCAACCAGGCTGTCCATCGGGATATAGTCGGCGCCTGCGCCGAAGAACGGCACGCCGTTGACCTCATGGGCAAAGGACTCCCCGTACCGGTCTTTGACCCGGTGCATGGTCATGGTGCGCAGACCGATCCGGCGCTGCCAGGTATCGAGGACGCGGACGCCCGCCGCGCTTTTTGTATCGGTCTGGCTGCCGGCTTCCATGCATCCGGCTGATTCTCCGGCACCCGGGCATCCTCCTTCCAGCAGCTCCACCCGCACCGTATAAAGCGGCTGCGCGCCAAGGCCGTTGGGCCACCAGAGCTGCGCTTCTTCGATCACGATCTCCGACGGGCTGTCCGTGTAAACCGTTTCGCGGCCATTCGGGTCTGTCAGAGTCACTCGGTAAGTAAATGCAGCCGCTGCGGATGCAGGAGCGGATCCGGCCATAGCTTTCGCCGCGCTGCGGACCGCCGCCCCGGCGGCCGTCTCAGTCTCCACATGTAACGCAAGCCGCACCACGCCGTCCTCATGCTTCTGCTCGATATAGACGCTGTCGATCCGCGCTTTCTCGATCCCAAGCAGACTGACCGGGCGGTAAAGCCCCATGTCCGGGATCCGCGGAGCCCAGTCCCAGCCGAACATGCAGTGGGCCTTCCGAAGCCGCGGCATCCCTTTCATTCCGTTGGCGTCGCCGGGGATCGGATTCTCCTCATAGCTTTCGGCAATGAATCTCGTCGGGGAATGGAACACGATATGAAGTTCGTTCCCGTCCGGCTTCAGAAGCTCCTTCACCGGGAATTCCCAGACCCGGTGCATATTCTTCGCCTCTCCCAATGTCTGTCCGTTCAGCGCGATCGTAGCCAGCGTATCGATCCCGTCAAAACGCAGCAGTACCTGGTCGCAGGCCAGTATTTCCTCCGATACGCCGAACTCGGAGCGGTACTCGTAATCCCTGTCGCTTAAAGGAAGCGTCTTAAGCTCATTGTCCCGGTAGAACGGATCCTCGATCCGCCCGTTCTTCAGAAGATCCAGGAACACGCTTCCCGGCACCGCGGCGTCCAGATATTCTCCCACGCCGCACTCGCGCATCTGCCAGCCCTCATTCAGTAATTGTTTCCGCATAATCCTCTCTCCATTCTAATATGTAAAATCTGTCTTTTCAACGACAAATGCGCCGGATGGCCGCGCGCTTACGCATTCAGTCAGCGATGGAAAGCGTCAGGCAGCGCACCTTCTGTCCGGTCAAGGCCGCCGACCGCGCGTCCGGTCCCTGGCCGCCCACATAGACAAGCGCTTCACCGCTGTGAATATGGAAATGTCCCTCTTCATCGTAAAGCCCGAACGCCTCCTTCGGAAGCGCGATCGTCACTTCTTTCTCCCCGCCGGCTTCCAGGCGCACCTTCCGGATCCCCTTCAGCTGGGCGTTGGGCGTGTCTTCGCCGGGGATCTTTACATAGACCTGAACCGTTTCTGCGCCGGAGACGGTGCCGGTATTCTTTACCAGCGCATGGATCGTCACCGCCGCATCATTTCCGGACTGGCATCCGCTTCCCGTCACGTCTGGGCAGCGATCTGTCGTCTCCGAATGATCCGAAGCCGCTTCCGCGTAAATCTTCTCATACGAGAAGCTCGTGTACGACAGCCCGTACCCGAAGGGATACAGCGCCTCCTGCTTCATATACCGGTATGTCCTGCCCTTCATGCTGTAATCCTCAAAATCCGGCAGCACGTCGTCCCTGTGATAGAACGTCACCGGGAGCTTCCCTTCCGGACAACAGTCGCCGAACAGGAGCTTCGCGATGGCCCTGCCGCCGCAGGCGCCCGGATACCATCCCTGCAGGATCGCGGGGACATGATCCTGCGCCCAGTCCACAGCCAGCGCGCTTCCGGACAGAAGCACGAGGATCACAGGCTTGCCGCTTTCGCAGGCCGCCTTAAGGACTTCTTCCTGAAGTCCGGGCAGGTTCAGATCCGGCTTATCGCCGCTGCCGTACTCATTGTTGGCGTCGCCCTCCTCGCCCTCGATGCTGGCGTCAAGTCCCAGACAGACCACGACCACGTCGCTGCAGTCGCAGACGCCCTTCACTTCGCTCATCCGGTCGTTGGCGGCCGCGAGACCGCTGGTCCGGTCCTTATACAGATGGCACCCTTCCGAATACATGACCCGGGCACGGTCCCCTACATAGTCCTGGATCCCCTCCAGAACCGTCCAGTAATGGGACGCGGTTCCTTCATAATTGCCCACCAGCGCCCTGCGGCTGTCCGCGTTGGGGCCGATGACGCCGATGGTACGGATCTTTGACAGATCAAGCGGCAGCAGACCGCCTTCATTTTTAAGAAGCACAACGCATCGCGCGGCAGCTTCTTCGTTCAGCCTCCACATCGGTTCGCTGTCGACCACTGTATATGGGATCCGGTCAAACGGATTCTCCTCCTTCCGGTCCAGCACGCCCAGTTTGATCCGGGTCATAAAGAGCCGTTCCACCGCCTCATCGATGCGCTTCTCGGATACTTTGCCCTCTTCCACCGCCTGCTTCAGATAGTAGAACATTTTCCCGCAGTTTAAGTCGCAGCCGTTCTCCATGGCAAGGGCCGCCGCGTCCTTATAGGACGACGCCACGTGATGGCCGTCGCAGATATCCTGGATCGCGCCGCAGTCGCTGACAAAATGTCCCTCAAAGCCAAACTCGCCGCGGATGATCTCCTCGATCAGCTCATGGTTCGCGCAGCAGGGAACTCCGTTGACACGGTTATACGCTCCCATCACCGCCTCCACCCGGCCTTCCTGGACGCAGGCCTTAAAGGCCGGAAGATAGGTCTCATAGAGATCCTGTTTCCCGACGACCGCGTTGAAGCCGTGCCTTACTCCCTCCGGTCCGCTGTGAACAGCCAGATGTTTGGCGCAGGCCGCCGCCTTTAAATATTTTTCGTCATGGCCCTGGATCCCTTTCACGAACCTGACTCCCATTCGGGAAGTCAGATACGGATCCTCCCCGAACGTCTCATGGCCCCTGCCCCATCTCGGATCGCGGAAAATGTTCACATTCGGGGACCAGAAGGTCAGCCCTTTATAGATATCCGTGTCGTCCTTGGCCTGCTGGAGGTTGAATTTGCCCCTGGCTTCCGTAGAGATCGCGTCGGCGATCTCCTCGATCAGATCCTCGTCAAAAGTTGCCGCCAGACCGATGGACTGGGGAAATACCGTCGCCACACCCGCGCGGGCCACGCCGTGCAGCGCCTCGTTCCACCAGTTATAGGCCTTTACGCCCAGCCGCTCTACCGCCGGGGCGTTAAAGAGCGTCTGAAAGATCTTCTCCTCCAGGCTCATCTGGCTGACAAGCGTTTTCGCGCGCCTGCGGTACTGCTCCAGCCGTTCCTTATTCTCTGTCAATTCCATATGCCTCTGCCTCCAACCAGATCATTCATTTCTTCGTTATTTATACCATACATTCCGCAAATAATCCATACCCTGTTTTACAGTCCGCAAATAAGGCGTCACTGGCGCCTTGCTTGCATGGAAACAGGGGACAATGCCGCGCAGCGCACGGCATCGCCCCCTGAGTATACAGCAATTTTGAAACATTCCGCATCAATCTCCGCCAAGACCGCTTCTGGCAGCGCCCTGTACGAAACGCTTCTGCACGAAGCAGTACAGGATGATTAACGGCAGTACGACTAACAGCGAGCAGGCTGAGATAACGGCCGTCTGCACATACGGGTTGGACGGGTCGATCTGGGACAGCCACGCCGAATTGGACTTGGCCGCCGTGTCGATGCTCCAGCGGATATTAGCCTGCAGCGAGCTGTAATGATAGGCCAGGTTATACTGGCTGGGGTTCAGCAGGCTGGAGTAATAGGTATCGGTGTAGTTCCACAGGAAGCTCAAAACCGAAACCGTCAGGATGGAACCGGACATACTGGGCACAACGATCCGGAAGAACGTGGTCAGGAAGCCGGCGCCATCCACATGGGCGGCCTCTTCCACCGAAATCGGAAGTCCGCGGATACCCTGGCGCAGGAAGTAGATATAAAGGCCGCTTCTCACGCCCATGCCCAGGCCCGACAGAATGAACTGGGATGCCGGCTTTCCAAGCAGATTCAAAGGTTTGCCGGTTACCGCCTTAATGATTCCGAAGATATCGAAGTTCCGGAAGGCGGAATACTGGGCAAGCATGATCGCGTCGCTGGGCACCACGATGGTCAGGATCACAAAGAAGAACAGGATATTGCTGCCCTTAAACTTCAGTCTCGCGAACGAGTAGGCGGCCAAACCCGCAGACAGGATCTGCAGGAAGGTCAGCGCGATCGTCAAAAGCATCGTGTAACCCAGACTCTTCCAGTAATCCATCAGGCTTTTTGAAACCGCCATCTCCATGAACAACGTGGACACTTTCTGCGGGATCCACATCGTGGACTTGTCAGCCAACACATTAGGATCTGTCAGCGCATCCTTCGCCAACGTCCAGAGCGGAGTAATGACCACAAAACCAAGGCAGATCAATATCACATAACGGAACAGGGCAATAATGAAGCGACGAACCCGTTTCTGGACGGCGTATTTAGAGAGACGCCCCTTCTTTAAGTCCACCCAGAAGCTGATTCCGGCTGTCGTCTCGGCCATCGCCCGTCTTTCCTGTCTGGTCATTCCATTTTTAGTCATAGTAGAACACCCCCTTGGACACAATGCCGCAGATGATTCCGATAGTTGCAAGCGTCATGGCAAAGTATACAAAACTCATGGCCGCTCCGTAGCCATAGAACTGACTGGCACCCTGGAATGTCTGGGAGCGGATATACTCTGAAAGAACCACTTCCTTGCCGTTTAAGGTGACCTCAGCCGTCGCGAAGGACTCCGCGATACTATATACCAGGCATACCAGGATGGTCGGAGAGACCATCGGCAGTGTGATCTTACAGAAGGTTTCAAATGCCGTACACCCCTCCATCTGGGCCACCTCGTAAAGACTTGGAGAGATCGCCTGAAGACCGGATAAGAACAACAGGATCTGCACACCGCAGGTCGTGATGACCGTGAAAATATTCTCCACATAGCTGGTAAGCAGAGAACTGATCTCCTGCGGGATACCGGAATTTACGACCAAATCTGTCAACCAATCCATCTTCATGACCGACTCTGAGGTCTGCGATACCAAAGACGCCTCGCTCAGATTGAATGTCGCGATTCCTGTCGCCAGAATGATCGGGATCACGAAGACCGCCCGGAAGAATCCTCTCCCTTTGTATTCTCCGTTCAGCATGATCGCGATGAAGAGAGAAAGGAATATCTGGAACGGCAGTTCCGTCAGCATATTGATCAACGCTTCCACCAGCATCCGATTGAAATCCGGGTTCACAGTCAGCACATACTTGAAGTTCTCCAATCCGACAAAGGTTCCCGTGAAACTGGTATCGGTCAGCTGCATACTGCTCAAGGAGTAGCGCAGCGTATTCACCATCGGTCTGAGGAAGAAGAAAATCAAGCCGATCAACCATGGGAGCAGAAAGATTACGCCCCATAACGCAGTCTTTTTCTCGAAATCCAGTTTCTTATAGGAGAAACTGAAGGATTTCTTAACTGCTTTGTTCTTGTTCTTTTTCATCTTAGCTCCTCCTTATTGAATCACGTAACTGAGTGCCGGAACAGATACGCCGTCGATGGTCTCATCCACGTCGCTGTAATTGAAGTACACCTTCGCGCCGTTGGAGTAAGTCACGATCCGCAGGTATTCATTGCGGTCATACAGCTCATGCTCGGTGATCACAGCATCCTTCGTCGCGTTGAAGAAGGTCTGATAAGCATCATAGTATGCGCCAATCCGGTCTTTCCAGTAACTGTAATCCACAGCGAAATAGTGCTCCTGCTCGGTCTCGGACAAAAGCGAACTGTCATTATACATGAACGAGAATTTCGGAGCGCTGCCGCCCTCCAGCACATGCATGAAGTTTGCGTCCACATCCGTGCTCTCCAGGTTCAGAGACTCGGAGGAGTATGTCTTGTAGCCGTTCAGTACCATCTGCATGAACGGAATAGACGCGTCGAAGATCCTCATGCCGCTGTCCTCTGTCGGAATATCCGTCAGGTAGTTACTGTAGGCATAAGCGTCGCTGGCAGGATTGGAAAGCATGATGGTCATGCCGTCCGTAAGCGCAGCAGCAGCATTGTCCATAATCTGCTTTCCGGTCGAGAGTGAAACCTGCTGATCCCGGTAATTCGTCGGAATGAAGGTAAACAGGTCACTGGTTGCCATTGTCGTCAGACCAATCTTCTTCTGATAGGAGGATTTCACATTACTTAAATACTTCTCAATATAGTTCGGGTTGATAATGTACAGCGGAAAATCCGTATCTTCCTCCACTTCTTTTTGCACCGGATCAAACGAATAGATCTGTCCGCGCTCATTGATGATATCCCAGGAAACCGCCTCGTTGCTCAGCTTCTTCTTGGTATAAGCCGTCTGAAGCTGCAGGTTCGGGAAGATCTGAACACCGATGGAATCCGCGTAGGACTTCAGGCTGTTCCAGGCAGAGGAGCCGCCCAGCCCGGACGCGAACTTGATCCCCTTGTCCAGAGATCTCTGATTCATTCCGCCGTTCACCATACCGCTGTAAATCAGTTTGATGTTCTTCATGCCGGCGCCGTTTAAATCGCTTAAAATCTCCTGAGCCTGCTTAAAGGAAGTCAGCGTCTGCTTGCCGTCATAGGGGATGCCGAGCATAAACTGGGTCTTGTCCGTGGATCCCATCAGTTCCACATAGAACGGGGCATCGTCTTCAGCCGCCTCACTGGAAAAGCCTTTTGCTTCCAGGTAATCGGCATAGCAGTTGGCCATATCCACATAGTCCGCGTCCTCTCCGAGCCATTTATAACGGACCCTGATCAGGTCGTCATAGACATCGTCTGTGGCTTTATAGAGCGTGAACTCACCAGCCGAGTTCGAGGCGCCGGTGCTTACCGCCTGCTGGGTCTGGATATCAAAGGAGAGCTTCAGCTTGCAGAAAGGCTCCGCGTTATCCTGGCCGCTTACATAAGCGTCCATGAACGCCACCTCGGCCCCATTCTCGATGATGCCGAAGATCGTGCTGTCCGAAGCCTTCATGCCAAACACCGGCATCATGGCCTCTTTCTTCTGCTGATAAGTCGTCGCGTTGACCAGCTGGTCGCCGTTATAGAACGCGCTGGCGAAATGATACTCTTTCACCTTGTCGCTGTCCAGATAGATCAGGGCGCCGCTTCCGTCCGGAACGAACATATAGCCTTCCTCAACGTCCTTGTCCGCCGCGGAGGTCAGGAAATACGGGATCAGCTCCAGCTTATTGATCGGGTTGTCAGCACCTGTCTCGATCATCTTGGTGTCCACGCTCACGACCAGATCCCCGTCCTCCAGCGTATATTCCACAGGAACGCTGATAAAAAGGTTGCTGGGGTAATCCTCCGGCGGCGCTTCCGCCGCTTCCAGATCTTCTAAAAGAGCATCGTTCGTATACTGGCCAATTTCATAGAAGAACTTCGAGACCTCTTTTAAGGCCATGCTTCCGATCTTGTTCTGGTCATTGGTATTGAATCGTCTCTGCCAGGTACCATCGGAAAGCTGAGTGTAGTAATTCTTCTTAAAGTTAGCAAGCTGCCCTGCGTCCAGGTATTGAAGGATGAACTCATTCATGCGCTCATCCGACATCCGGATTGGAAAATTCTTATAAGTAAAGTCGTCATTACCCATCCGGTAAACAATGCGGATACCATTATCCAGCTTCTGATAACATAACTGATCCAAGGCAACACACATACTATAGGAATCATATGTGGACACCGTGCTGTATAGCAGGTTGTTACGCTTCGTCCCCGAAAAATAAGTAACAAGTACGTCCGACTGCTGGCGATTGCTTAACGATCCCATGCCCTCGCTGTGAGTCATGTTAGTATCCTGGTACACGCCTGTTGCGGTATCATACCAGCGGACGACACCAGAGTCTGGATTCAGCTGAAGCTGCATACCGCCGTTTTCAGCCACTACGACAAAATCCTTTCCTTTCAATTCTGTGTCGTATTCCTGGTTGTCCCAATAACTCTCGGCCGGTGCCTCGTTCTGCTCCGTCTCCGCGGAGGAAGAACATCCAGCCAGAAGCGTAAGGCTAAGAGCCGACAGTGCCAAATATAACGCTAACTTATCTTTTCTCATCTCTTCCGCCTCCTTCCTAACTTACCAGCCGGATCTCTCTTACGATCTCGATCATATCATTGACGAATTTCGCAAGCAGAGTCGCAAACAGCATCGCTACGAAACAGATGATAAGGATCGCCACCGCCGAAAGGATCAGCGTGGCAACGTTCTTCGTGAATGTATACTGGTGCACCATGATGGTACCGATAAACATATAGAAGAAGAACAGTACGATTCCGAATATGAACAGCGCGCTCACCAGAGCCGCCTCATCCAGGGTTACAAAATTGGAGAGGATGGTTCCGGCCAGATACAGCCAGCAGGCGGGATACAGGGAGTATCCGACTACCTTGATGATATGCACCAGCTTGCCCTTGCCGCTCATCAGAACGCCGACCGCCCAGTTGCCTGCGATAAACGCCACATACGGAAGGATCGCGCTGCCGACGATCAACGGCACATTCACATTCTTAATGTCCACAAAGGAAACCAGGAAGCCTGTATAGCGGTACTTGATCAGGCTGATCCAGCCAAACGCGATGATCACGCAGATGCTGAATATCAGCGAACCGTCGTCGTAATACTTCACGTCGTCAAACGCCTTGAACGGGCTGGTCAGCACATAGCCGGGCCATTTGAACAGCGTAAATTTGGTCTTTTCCCAGAACCGGGCCAGCTTCGTATCTTTCTTCTTGGCAGGTCTGAAATGACGGTACACCTTGTACGCGACAAAGAGTACGATCACAGCCGCCAGAATTCCGATGATCTTGCCGAAGTTGGCGTCCATCCACGCGCCGGACACGCGGTCATATGCGTTGGAATAATAGGAACGGTCGACGCCGAGGTAGAAATTATTCATTGCCTCCTCATAGTCGCCGGTGCGCATCTGGTATTTGCCGAGACCAAGGTTCGCGTAATAGAAGTTGCTGTTGATGTCCAGCACTGCCTGCCAGCAGCGGGCCGCCTCTGCGTAATCATATTTGGACTGGGCTACCAGACCGTCATTGATCAGCGCGCCGTAAGTCGTCGGCATGAACACTTCCATGGACTGGTATACGATATCGACCACAAGGATCTTGTCGTCCATGAAGCACATGCTGACCGGGGAACGGAGCAGCCCCTTCTGATCGCCAGAGCCGGCCAGTTCGTACATCAGATAGCCGTCCGAACTATACACGAAAATCCGAGAACGATTGGAGTCCAAAACTGCAAATCGTCCATCCTCCGCTACAGCGATCCCGTTTAAGTTGGAAAGTGTCTTGCCGCTCTCATAGTCGCCCATGGGATACTCGACAAAATCGTTCACCGTAAGGACATTCTCACCGGAGGAATTCAGCTTTCGGATCGGCTCCTCCTCAGAGTTGCCGCTGATGCTGGCAAAGATGAAGCCGTCCTTGTCGATCGCCAGGTCGCTGTATGTCGTAGGCAGCCATAATTCGCTTCGGGCCAACTGCTCTTCTGACGCAATCTGCCTCCAGAACAGACTCCAGAGGCTATAGGAAACCTCTGTCGCGCCGACATAGCGATTGAATTTGCCTTCAGGGTCCAGCTCGACGAAACCCTCGTAGCAGTTGCGGACCAGCACATAGATACGGCCGACACTGTCAACCGCGATCTTGGTGGGCCGGTAGGCCACGGTCAGACCTGTACAGTGCGGGTCACCAATCACGCGAACGCACTGGAAGTTTTCGTCAAACTCGAGGATTTCCCCAAGGCTTTCCTCACAGACATAGATATGTCCGTCTTCCGTAACATATAGGCCAGTCGGAGCAGAAATTTTGCCGGCTGTCCCATCGGGTCTGGTATAATCTGTGATTTGTTCCACATGCTCCAGATCCTTATCGGCGATGACAACATAACCGTTCAGCGTCAGATAAATCTTGTCATTCCGATAGAACACACCCGATACCGTAGACATACTGTCCAGATTAAGGTCACGGGCATAAATCGTCTCCTCCAGCTCGTAAGCGGCCGGTGCGGCAGTGACATTGCCCCAGATGTCGTAGGAATAGGTATCAGATGCATAGCACACCGTGCCAAATCCAAGGATGGCACACATTATGAGAGCAAACACCGCGACGTATTTGCTCAAAATCTTATTTGATCTTCGCATACGCCACCTCTTATTCTTTCATACCGGATGTAGCCATCGTAGATACCACGTTGTTCTGCATGATCAGGAACACGATCAGCGGAACAGCGAACATGATGATCGCGGATGCGGCGGATATGCCGGCGTAGGAACTCCCGACGCCGCTGATCTTGCCGCTCGCCAGCTGCTGTACCACATAGGCAAACCCTTTGTTGGCTTCGGTGTAGATGAACCTGTCGCCGGTGTTGGTCCAGAAGCTCTGGAACACCAGGATAAACGCGGTCACCAAAGCAGGTTTCGTAACAGGCATCACGATCAGGAAATGAATACGCACATAACCGGCGCCGTCGATCTGGGCCGCTTCCATTAAGCTGTCCGGGATCTGCTCCATGAAGTTCTTCATCAGGTACAGACCCAGCGTGGACGCGAAGCCGGGGATAATGATCGCCCACTGCGTGTCCAGCATGCCCAGACGCGCGATGGTCAGGAAGTTGGGGATCATTGTGACCGTGGCGTTGAACATCAGCGAGTACACGATCAGCTGGTTGAAGAAATTCGATCCCGGGAACTTGTATTTCGCCAGCGGATAAGCGCACAGCGAAGCGATCACAATGTGTCCGATCGAGCCGACAACCACCACGAAGAGGGAGTTAAACAGCGACCGGGTCACAGGCACTACGGTGTTGGCAAGTACGTTTACAAAATCGCGATAGTTGTTAAACGTCGGATTCATGACCAGGATCCTCGGAGGGAAGATGAACATCTCGTTCATCGGCTTTAAGGACTGGCTCAGCATGTAAATGACCGGGAAGAAGAAAGCGAGACCCATAAGCAGCAGGAACAGGCCCAGGGCTACATTCCCCCAGAAGCTTCTCGGAGTTTTCTTAACCGACGGGGCGAAATCCAGCCTGGATTTCTTTTTCTTCAGATAATTCGATCTGATTCTATTCAGAATATCCATCGTCACTTCTCCTTTCTCCCATCAGGTTCCGACCTTGCGGAGCAGTTTCTGGATCAGCATGTTGCAGACGATCATGAGCAGGAACAGAAGCACCGCGATCGCCGACGCGTAGCCCATCTCCATACGGATGGAGCCGTAGTCGTTTAAGTGGTTGACGATCGTATGGGACGCGTAGTTCGGGCTCGGGAAGCCGACTAAAGCGTCACCGACGCTGCCGACCGACAGGGAACTTGTGATCGTCATGACGGCGCCGAACAGAAGCTGAGGCTTCATATTCGGGAGCGTGATGTACCACAGCTCCTGCCAGCGGTTGCGGATCCCGTCGATGGCTCCGGCCTCATACTGGGCCTCATCGACGCCCTTAATGCCGGCGACGAAGGACAAAAAGCCTACGCCCATGCTGGTCCACAGGGAAGCAAGGATCACGACGAGAGCCACATACTTCTCATCAGACAGCCACAGGATCGCTTCCTTCGTGATTCCCAGGTTGCGCAGCGCGGCGTTTAAGTAGCCGTTGCTGTCGTTGGAGAAGATCTGTGCGAACACGGTGATAACGGCGGTGCCCGCCATACTCGGCGCGTAGAAGATCACCGTCAGAACCGTGCCCAGCTTGTGGGGCAGCTCGTTGATCATCCAGGCCAGGAGGAAGGAAAGGATATATCCGCCCGGTCCTACGATCACAGCGATGATAAACGTATTCTTGATCGCCGTGATGAAAATATTGTCATCCAAAAACAGTTTGCGATAATTGCTGAGACCCACGAAGTTCGCCGGTTCCAATACATTGAAATCCGTAAAGCTGTACCACATGGCCGTCAGAACGGGATATACAACAAAGATCGCGAACAGGATCATAAAGGGAGCGATCATGATGTACAGCGGGATACTCCTCTTCATATCGCGGAGAGTCAGATGAACTCTTCTCTGCAATGACATTTGATTCTTATTCTTAGCCATTCTCTCTCCCCTCCTATTCTGCCGTATTCAAACCAAACTCGGTACGCTTGTTGGTGATCTCGGTGTTGATCGCGTCGAGTTCGATATACAGGGTGTCAACAGGTTCCAGATTCTCGGATACCACGGCTGTGAACGCGTTGCGGATCGTACGTCCCGTGATGTATCCGCCGGGGATCTGCGGCTCCGCCTTCAGATCGCCGGAATCGATGATGGAAAGCACCACGCTCTTGAACTCCTCGTTTAAGCCGCCTCCGCGGATCGCTTCGATGTTCGATACCGGAAGCTCAGCCGCTTCGCCGTTCTCCGCCTTCAGCTCGGTGGAATATCCGATCTGTGTATCCGCGTCTGTCCACCACTTCAGGAACTCCCACGCCTCATCCGTCATGCCGTCCTTCGCCACCGTGGAAGCCACGATGAAACAGGTTCCGATCATGCTGGCCGCGGAGTGGTCCACGGTGCCGTCCGCGAGACGCGTTCCTGGCATTCTGGCGATGGACCATTTGCCGGAGATCTCAGGAGCCGACACGTTCAGGGTATTCACATAGGTGTAATCCACGACCATGACCGGGATCTCGCCGGTACGGAAACGTGTCACCAGGTTCACGGAATACTCCAGACCCTGTTTGGTATAATACTCCGTCCACTTCTTGAATACGCTCATCTGCTCGATCTGATCCATCAGCGTCGCCGTATGGTCCGCGTTGTACAGATCATAGCCTTCCTGATACAGCATGGAAAGGAAGATGCTGTTGACGGGAACCGTTGTGGAACTGGTGCCGCCGCCGAGGGTCATGTACTCATTGCTTCCCAGATAAACGTCCATATTCTCAGCTTCCAGATAGGGGATCAGGGCGATCAGATCGTCCCAGGTCTCCGGGACCTCAAGTCCCATGCTGTCCAGGATATCCTTCCGGTAGATCATCACCGGGAAGGACAGCTGATCCGGAAGTCCGTACACGCCGCCCTCATACTCCAGGAACGGACGCACGCCGGACGGGAACCGCGAGAACACCTCTTCGAAATCCGAGAACTTCGTCAGGTCGTAAGAAGCGTTGCGGTAAGCAAAGTTGGTGGGCTGGCTGTAGCTGGACTGCAGCACCACATCCGGGCCTCTGCCCGCCACCGTCGCCGGAAGAACCGTGTCGCCCTGAACCATGCTCAGGTTGACCTCATAGTCCTTATCGGCAAACGCCGCGTTGATCATCTTCTGGATGATATCATACTGACTTCTCACATCGACCGTGACCCAGACATCCAGCTGCTGTTTGTCTCCGGAGGAGGTATTGTCGGCATGGACCTTGAAGTCGTTGGTAAATGATCCGATAAACGCGTTCCACGCATGGGCAACGTTCTGGAAGAAGTTGCCGTTGGCCTTAGGCAGCTTATAGCCGTCGCCGGTCACGACCACATAATCCAGTTCCAGAGGGACATTGTTGATGTTGTTGATCCAGTCGCCAAGCGCGGACAGTTTGTCGTTATAATCCTTTAAATATTTCGCCACGTCGTCGGCCTTCCTGATCAGCTTGATCATGCTGTTCATCATGTCGACAACGCCGGAAGTCTTGTTGGCAGACTCCATGGACTCACCGAACATATCCACGACCGCGTTCAGTCTCGTGTATTCCACCTTCAGGTCATCCGTCAGGTTCGGAAGATACGTGGTGATCTGATAATCGCGGTAGGTATCCGGATCCGTACCGGTCACTGCCGTGATCTCACGGTAAAGGTTGGTCAGGTTCGTCACACTGGTGCTGGCCATGTCAACCGCTTCCGCCAGACTGCCCAGAGTCGCTGTCAGGGAGATCGTGTTGGTTCCTTCCTCAAGGTAGAAATAATAATCTCCGCTGTCATCCCCCAGATATCCGATCTGCCAGTCGGGCGCGTAGTTGAACTTCAGCTCCGCAGCCTCCTCGAACGGGATATCTCCGTTGATCCTCAGATAACGGGCGGAGTAGAATCCTCTGTTCAGATACTGCTTATAGCGGAACGCCAGTTTGTAAAGTCCCGCTTTCTTTGTCTCCACCGTCCAGGTAAGCGTCTGGCCGGCAGTAGCCCAGTTATCGCCGCCGATCGTATTGTAAACGATGTTCGTGGCATGATACGGCTGGGTCCCCACAGAAGTACGGTCATTGTTGGGAGAAAGCGAAGAACTGGACTTCACCGAAGTATCCTCCGCCTGCACAAGCAGCGCGCCCCCCGGGATCTCGTTGGGAATCACCTTCTCAGCGCCGACTTCTTCTGTATAATACGTGTAATAATCCTTATAGGACAGATATTTTCTGGCCGGGACGAGCGCCACCTCTCCGATCCCCAGTTTTCCCTGGGAGGAGGTAAATGTCACGGTGTTCTTTCCCTGGTCAAAATAAAACATATAACTGCCGACGGTATCGCAGTCCGTAGACTTGACATATGCCGTAGCCGGTCCCTCCATCTGGATCTGGGTAGGCGCGGCCTGATTCCCATCGACATTCATCAGCCAATCCTTGTTGTCGTCCGCCCACAGACGGTCGATCGTGAGATCCTCACAATCGGCGAACGGCAATTCACCATTAATATTGACATCACGCAAAATGCTCTGTGTGCTCGTGATATCCGGATAGTAGGTAAGCTGAATATGATATAGTCCGGCTTCTTTCACATCGAAATCGTAGGAGATGCTGCCTTCAGACTGGGTCCAGACGACCCCGTTTTCTTCCTGCAGTCCGTCCATCTCGGCGTCCGCGTAATCGGTTCCCGCCTTTACGATACTGGCCGTATCGTCTCCGACATAGGAATCCTTATGCTGGAACACATAATCCGAGTACGACACCGTATCA
Organism: uncultured Lachnospiraceae bacterium; assembly: GCA_947600145.1. GTDB lineage: Bacteria > Bacillota > Clostridia > Lachnospirales > Lachnospiraceae > UBA3402. Next base: position 26,894 of record CANQGA010000011.1, read on the forward strand.
TCACCATAGCTGACATATTCTGCAAGAACTTCTTCTCTCGTCTGAACATATTCATCACTCGACGCAATATTCAATGCTACAACCGCTACCACGATCAACGCAACCAGAATACATATATTGCGAATGCGGGTTTTGTTCTTTTTCTTTTTCACCCCGTCAGCCCTTCCATTTCTATGCATTATGTAACTGCGGCCTGTGGTTACACAGGCCGCAGCCACTCAGCATTAAGAATCATACTTCAGTTATGTTCGATACGGTTTAGTTGCTGCCCAAACCAAGCTCCTGCAGCTTCGCTAAGCATTCATTCGCATAACTCTCAGCAGTGCTTCTGGCGTCACGACCGGCCATAATCTTAGCCATCATGGTCCAAGAATCCAGAAGACCACCGTCAGAGAACGGCTTCGAGAAATCATAGATCACTCTTGTGTGACCCCAGTCATACAGATTCATGTCGTCCTCGGTGCAGAAGGTTCTCGCTGTGCCCGCCTCAGAGCCGATCACCGGAGTCTGGCCCGCCTGCTCCGCGTCGTAAGCAGCTTCCATCATTTCAATCTTGGTGGGATTGAAGCATGCCTCATAATCCTTCGCAATCTGCAGCAAAGTGATAGCATCGATGCCGGTCCGCTCCGGGGCATCCTTCAAAACAACCATCGGAGCCCAGTAACACTGTGCAACTTTGTAATTGTCACTCAAAGTCGTATAGTCGCCGTCACAGGTAACAGAATCACCCCACGGATAGAATGTGAAGCCCCACTCGCCGATCTGATCGGACAGACCGTTGGTCTGCCACATCTCCAGATTCGTGATCACGTACTGCTGGTTCATACCGCTGGTTCCATAAAGAACTGTCTCGTCTGTCTCTTCATCATTCTCATCAAATTCAATGGTAACAGGAGCAGCCAGACCTAAGTCAACAAGTTCTTTGTAAAATTCCATGGCCTCAATATAGTTCGGATCTGTGATACCGATCTTACCGTCAGAGCTGACAGTCGGAACACCGCCGTTAGCTGCGCCAGCCATGCAGGACCAGTGATAAAAATGCAGGGAGATCGGATATACGCCATCCGGAAGCTTGGACTTCATCTCGGTTAAATACTCCTTCATGTCGTCATAGCTCCACTCACCTGCCATGAATTTGTCAGTCGGGGTCTCGGTCATACCGATTTCCTCCAGATAGTCACGGCTGTAAACAAGCATATAAGCATCGCCGATCTCATCCAGAGTCATACCGTATACGTGACCGTTCCAGGACGCTCCATCCGTGTAGAGACTTCCCAGATGCAGCTGATCGTAAGAATCTGTAACATCGCACAGGACATCTGCGCCGATCATACTCATAAGAGCATCGGGAGTAGACTCCAGAATGTCCACAACACCCTCGCCGGCCGTCATCGAAGAAATGATCAGCTCGTCCAGATTGTAGCCGGTGTCGCCGCCGGGCTCTGTGTAGACAAGGTCGATATTGTACTTCTCTTCAATCTGGGCCGCAGCATCAGTATACATGGATACATCAACCGTGGAATCCTCAGCCTTCGCCGGATCCAGGTTGTTCCAGTCGCCGCCGTAAACCTTGACGACCTGCCCGCCGAAATCATAAGCGGGCGCCTCAGCCTCTGCCGCCGTGGTCTCTTCAGCAGCCGCAGCCGTGGTCTCCTCAGACCCCCCCGCTGCCGCCGCTGTGGTCTCAGTCGGTGCCGCTGTTGTTGTGGTCGTGGTATCGCCACCGCCGCCGCAGGCAGCCAGGCTTCCGACCATTGCCGCTGTCAGTACGACAGCGCCAAGTTTCTTGATTGACTTTTTCATCAATAGTCCTCCTTTTAATACATTTTTATAGCTTCAACGGCGCCTTTTGGGAAAGACGCCATTGTAACTATCATCAAATTAGCAAAAAAACTAATATATTTATATAACAGGATATGACATTTTGTCAATGTTCTTTTTTCAAAACATGAAAAAAATTGGCAACTATTCATAACACTTTATAACAATTCCATATAAAAAAACCTTTGCGCCGTCCCTGCAGGGGCCTTTTGACAGCGGCGTCTCCGGCAGTCCGTCCGGATTCTGTTCCAGATCCGCCAGGTACCGCGGCTCACCGGTCCGCAGGGATAACTCGGCCAGTCCGCCGACAGCAGCCATGAACGGAAAGCGCCCGGCGGAAGCCTCGCCAGTCAGCATCTCCCAGCCTGACGAGTCCTCACAGCCGGCACTTGAGGGAACAGCATCCGGGGCGTCCGCCACTGGACCATCCCCTGCCTCAGGGCTGCCGGAAGCGATCCTGCGGCGGACTGCCGCCGTATAGGAAAAACTGTCGCAGTCCGCCTCGACGGTAAGCTCCAGCTCCTCATCTTCTCTCCACGGCTTTTTGCCAAGATCCAGCTCGCACACGGTGCGGTGGCGCAGCCTGCCGCCTGGCCGGAACAGGATCCGGACTGCCGTCTGATGCGCGGCGCTGCCGAGCTCGATCTGCAGGGACTTGCCGTCGCCAATGCGCAGAATGCGCAGGCGCAGCGCAACGCGCACCCGCTTCGCGGCCGGAAACAGCCGAACCAGCCGGGCATAGTCGTACGGTTCCCGGTCCTCCAAAAGGATCTGCCCGGAAGGCATACGCTCGACTCTGCACCAGGAAGGCTGATAGAGGTTCCAGCGGCTCAGCGCGAGATCCCCGCCGTCTTCCTGCACATTTTCCAGCGGCTCCAGCGACTCTTCCAACGTTAACCGCGCTCTCTGCGTCTTCTGTGTCTTCTCGTCAGGCAGCCGCTCTCCGCCCGCCACCGGCACCGGGATCCTGGCAAACCAGATGTCTTCTTTGTTCACCGAATAGGTCACGCACAGCTCACCGCCGGGTCTTGGATTCCCTTCGCTGATCCCCCGCATGTACTGGGGACCGAGATCCTTGCAGAAGCCTTCATAGCGGATCGGCGGCACCTCGCCGTGGATAAGCAGCATATTGTCAAAATGCAGCCCGTCGTCCGAGGTCACGATACACAGCGGGAACCGGTGCTGGGTCTCCAGCGTCGGATCATAGACCAGCGCGTACCGCCCGTCCGGCGTCTTCGCGCCCCAGATCTTCTGGCCGCTCATGACGAGGCTGGGCGATTTCACCGGCCTCTCCCAGCTTTCCCCGCCGTCATGGCTCTCCGACACGAAGGAATGCTTCCAGAGCCCCACCACGTCCTTTTCCGTGCGGTGATACCAGCAGAAAGCCTGATAGGTTCCCCCATCCGGGTGTTTGATACGGACCTGCGGATCCCGGTCTCCGTTCTCCTCCGCCCACTGCTGAACCGCCAGCGGATTGCCGAGCAGTTCCCGGCACGCAGCTTTAAACTGCTCATCGCCGCTCTCCTCATACAGCGGATAGAGGAGCTGCTCCTTCTTCCATCCCGCCTGCCAGTTCACGCGGATGAAATAAATCTTCCCCAGATGCCCGTCCGGATAAAGCCTCCGCACGACGCGTCCGATCCCGTAATTGTCCCAGTTGGTCATCCACAGCTCCGGCGACCAGCCGTAGAAGCCCAGCACAAGCATCACGCCGTTCCGAGCCTGATAGAACGCCATCCTCTGGTGCATGAAAGCCGGCTTCGTCCCGTCGAACACATGATGAAGCCCTTTATAGTCCGTCACCTCGCACGCGGGGATCCGGTATTCCGGAAATGAGATCTGATAATCTCCCCATACGCGGCCGTCCGCGGAGGAAGTCAGCACCGATACCCCGGCCCCGCCGTGCTCGTCCTTCGGGTTCGTCAGATACTGGATATAGTACCGTCCCTCATACCAGCACAGATCCGGCGCGTGTTTATAGGTGTGGCCGGTGCCGTCGTCCAGTTCCGGCTCCTCGCGGTTCGCCCTCGATACCTGGTACAGATGGACCCCCAACGCGTAAGGGATCTGTCCGTGAAAATAGTCACAGTTGGGATGTATGTTCCCGATGTATTCCGGTCCCATTGTCGTCTCCTTAAAAATCCGCCGCAAGCCGGCTTTTTAAACCGCGCAGGCAGCGGAAAAATATCTTTCCGTCAGGTTTATCGTTGATTTTTGCGCTTCAGCGCCTCATAGATCTTATCTTCGTTATAGTCCGGAGCAAAATCTTCCGCAATCCCGCAGACCAGTTCAACCAGAGGAAGCTTTTCACCAAGCAGATCCGCTATTTCAGCCGGACCATTTCCCCGGCTGAGAGCGCGGCATATATGTTTAATAAGGCTTTTCTCTCGTCCTTCTTCTCGTCCTTCTTCATAACTCAACTGTTTCTCACTCCGCATATGACGTTCCAGATCAAACTCTTCCAAAATCATTTTCGTCACCTCCGCCCTGTGCCTTAAAAGGAACTCCTCTAAAATACCTTCCCGAATGCACTCCTTTACCGCCTCATCCGATGCGGCCTCAAGCGTCATTCCTTCATGCAGTCTCCTCCTGACCGCATCGACAAAATAGGAATACTCATACAGCTTTCGGCAATGCTTCATCAGCTCCCTGTTACATCCGAAATTAATATTGATTACCTGCACCGTACATTCCAATGCCGACTGCCTGTTTCCGGTGCTTGCTTCCGCACCTGTCGTATCCGAATGGATCTTTGAAGTCTTATCTGTGCCCGGCAGAAAAGCATCGGATAATCTCAGTTCCAACGACTCCGGCTCATCATTTGATCCGTTATAAAACACCACATACCGGGGCACCGGAAGCTTCAGTTGAACGCTTGAGTAAATATTCAATTTCCGGCTCTCAACATATCCCTTATACATCTCAGAAAAATAGAACAGCCCCCTGAGCGGCATATTCGGATTCCACGTGGCCTGGTGTTCGTATAAATTCATCTCACCGCCGACAAGAAACGCAACGTCATTCTTCATTCCCATATAGATCACAGTATCGATCGTTGTAAATTCCAGACTGTCCGGATCGTCATACTCCGTACCGTTTATGGAATTGTAAAGGCTGAGCGCGGCCTCTCTGTCCGAGAAAATCCAGGCGAACAGACTGGATTTATACTCTCTGTTTACATGGTTTTCTGCCATAACATTACCCCCCTTATTCTACCTCATAAATATGTTGTTTGTAAACAGCCTGTAATAAAATAGTTGGAATTCGCCGGGATCAGCCGAACGAAAAACCAGAATCACAGAATACAAATGAACATATCTAATATAGCACATTCAGGGCGATGCGGCAACCATGTTTTAACAGAAACAAAATTCCGCAACAGCCTCTGCAATCATTAACAGGGGAATATGTTTATGGCGAAGGGATTCATTTTCAGATACCGTATTTACAGACCGCGGTCCTGATGGTATACTCTTTCAGAAAGAACCGGCAGCGGATATACCGCGCGAAACCGTTGACACTGTCAATACCTGCTGCCGCACCACATAAGAAAGCGAGGATACCATGAACAGCGAACTTCGAATCCCGATCCCGGCGGTTTCCTTTGCGCCGCCGGTCTACGCCTGCCGCTATAACCCGAAGCCGTTCACATTGGACGGCGACCTCAGCAAGGACTTCTGGAAGGACATTCCGTTCACGGGACCATTTACGGACATCGAAGGGGATATCCGCCCGAAGCCGCGCTTTGAGACCCGCGCCAAGATGGCCTGGGATGATGAGAATCTCTATATCGGCGCGGTCCTGGAAGGTGATGAGATCTGGGCAAATGTAACCGAACACGACGACGTGATCTTCCGGGACAATGATTTCGAGATCTTTATCGACACGGACTCTGATACGCAGATCTATATCGAATATGAGATGAACGCGAGGAATACCAACTGGGACCTGCTGCTGACCAAGGCCTACCGCGACATGGGAAAGCCGGTCAACAGCCTGGAGATCCGCGGCCTTCAGAGCGCTGTTAAGATCGATGGGACTTTAAATACCCCCGGCCCGCAGAACCGCCGCTGGTCCGTGGAGGTCGTGATCCCTTCCTACACGCTGGCTGAATGCAATATGGCGAGCCGGAAACCTGCGCGAGGTGACTTCTACCGAATCAATTTCTCCAGAGTTCAGTGGAAGGTGGATATCAATGACGGCGCTTTCCGGAAACGCCTCCGTCCGGGAACGGACACGCCTCTTCCCGAAGACAACTGGGTCTGGGCGCCCACAGGCGTTGTCAATATCCATTATCCGGAACTGTGGAGCTTCGTCTTCTTCGCTGGGGAGGACCAGCAGGCAAATGATTTCGCCATTCCGGAAAATGAATTTCGAAAATGGGAGCTGCGGAAGCTCTACTACGCCCAGCAGGCTTATCTGGACAAGCACGGCCGCTATACGGACGACCTGGCAGCGCTGACCGCGATCCTCGCGGGAAACAGCCCCTGCGAGGCCAACAGGGCCGTTCGTGATCTGCCCTATTCCCTGTCTGTCACGCCCCACTCCTTCGAGATCACCTGCCCCGCATCGGACGGTCAGGGCGTGATCGCCGTTTTCTCTGACGGGCGGACGGAGATTTTCGGGTAACAGTCATATGCCGGCAGTTCGTTTTCGGCCTGCCGGTACCGGAAATACGTGCAGAACGTCACTGGCGTTCTGACAGCATGAAAATGGGACGATCCGTATCAGGCAGCGCGCCTTCCCGGACCGTCCCGTTTTTCATTGATATAAGATCTTCTTGATCGTGTTCTCCGCCAGTCCGAACTGCTTCGCCAGTTCCTTCGTGGAGACATTCTCCTTGTAGGCTTCGCGGATCTGGCGGTTGCGCTGTTCGTAATATTCCCTGGCGCCATTGATGCTGCCCCACTTCGTCTTCTCGTCCGTCCCCGGTATGTAGAGCAGTCCTCCCTGAAAATATTCCTGAAGGGTCTTTAACAGTTCCTCCGGCAATACCTCTGCTGCGTTCTGATATTTCATTCTGTCCTCCTTAATGATAGAAATGTGATGATCATTAAGTGCAGAAGCAGCAGTGCATATAGAACCTTCAACCCACGCAAAATCCTATATGCATGCTACTCTGCGTGGATAAACAGCTGATTGAATCTGTAATAATATTTCAGGCGACTCACTTTCTTCCCCTCCTTCTGCCGTCCGGCCCGTAATCAGGCTTGTACACACTCCTTTTATTATAAAGTTTCATAAGGCAAATGACAAGCAGACAGTTTGATTTAAAATAAATGCCCTCACGCCTGGTAATACTGCGCCTGAGCGTGCCAGAGCTTCGCGTAAAGCCCCTTCCGCTCAAGAAGCGCCTCATGGGTCCCCTCCTCCGCAAGCCTTCCTTCGTCAAACACGAAAACCCGGTCGCAGAAACGGCAGCTGGACAGGCGGTGGGAAATGTAGACGGCTCCTTTTCCGCTGGTGAAGCGGTCCATCCGCCGGTAGATATCCGCCTCCGCCACAGCGTCCAGGGCAGAGGTGGGCTCATCCAGTATCACGCAGGGGGCGTCCTTATAGAGGCAGCGGGCGATGGCCACTTTCTGGGATTCGCCGCCGGACAGCTCCACGCCGTCCTCGGAATAATACTGGAACAGAAGCGTATCCATGCCGTCCTTAAACTCCCGCAGCCGCTGTCCGAACCCGGCCTGCTCCAGGGCTGTTTTCACCCGGTCCTCAGAATAATCGCCGGACGCTGCCACATTTTCCCCGAGCTTAAAGGAAAAGAGCTGGTAATCCTGGAATACGGTGGAGAAAAACCGCAGGTAGTCCTCATAGTTATATTCCCGGATATCCGTGCCGTTTAAGAGGATCCGTCCCTCCTGGGGATCGTAGAGACGGCAGAGCAGCTTGATCCACGTGCTCTTGCCGGAGCCGTTGCGGCCGACGACCGCGATCTTCTCACCCTTGCGGAAGCTGCAGCTGATGCGGGAAAGGCTGGGCGCGGCGGCCCCCGGATACGTAAATGTCACATTCTGAAACTCGAAGCAGTAACCGTTTTTGATCTCGTCGGTAACCGGCTTCGTCCCCTCCGCCGTGCGGTTTGGCAGTTCCAGATAGGCAAAATAATCATCCAGATAGGCGCCGTTCTGCAGAAACGCCCGGATCACATCGAAAAGTCCCGTGATACCCCTCCCCAGCTGAGCCACCATACCGGTATAGCGCAGGATACTGCCGGGTCCGAACGCGCCGCAGACTGCCTTTAAGCCCACAAACAGATAGATCAAAAGGTCAAAGCCGCGGCCGATCAGCGTGTCCGCCGCTTCAAACGGCCGGGTCGCGGCCGTAAACGCCTCATAACGCGGGATCACCCGGTCCGTGATCTCCTTAAGCCTCCCAAAAGCCAGTCCGCTTCCGCCGAAGATCCGAAGGTCTTTTCCGTTCTTATACTGAGCGCAGCAGGCGTCGGCGACGCCGTAAAGCTGATTGATATCGTCCTGGCTGTCCTCTTCCCTCCGGTAAAGCAGCTTCTCGCGCCGGGCGGCCGCCCACAGGGTAAACCAGGAACTGAACGCGAAGAGTCCGAGGAAAATGAGCGGCGCCTGCCAATGGTTCAGAAACGCCGCGAGCTTCCCGCCGGACACAGCCCTGGCGGAAAAGAATTCCACCGCCAATACCAGCGAAATGCCGATGGTGATAATCGAGCTGAGAAACGCCTGAAACTCTTCCATCAGCTGCACAATGCCGTGTTCATAGAGATTCAGAGCGATCCGCATCCGCCGGGAATTGATCTCCGGGTCGGAAAGCATGGCGTAATCCATGCCCCATGCCTTTAACGCGATGCGGCCGTCCACCGCCTGCTTCATCTCCCTGTATTTCAGCACGTCGTAGAACTGGCCGAGAAATCCGCACAGCTGCTGGGCCAGAAAATTAAACGCCACCAGGAGCACGGCCAAAAAGATGAGATGTCTCATCTGCGGCGCGGACCCCGCAAGCCCGTTTAGTATCTCCGAGGAGAGCAAAATCCCGATATAGGGCTGAACGGCTGTAAGGACCGCCAGCGCGACCGCCGCCGGGAAGCAGGCCGGGCAGTCTTTTGCCAGGACGCGGACAGCTTTTTTCAGGCTTTCCCCGTGCATCTTTTCAGAAAATCCTTTACGCATCGGCGCACACCTCCCCTTCCAGTCCGGCTTCCTTCTGAAGATAATACCTGCTCTGCAGTCCGAACATCCAGGCGTAGGTCCCGCCCCGTTCCATCAGTTCCTCATGGGTTCCTTCCTCTGTGATCCTGCCGTTCTCCATCAGAAGGATCCGGTCGCAGAAGCGGGTGCTGGCCAGCCTGTGGGAGATGAA
>CANQGA010000012.1 GCA_947600145.1 uncultured Lachnospiraceae bacterium
CGGATGCTGAAGAACGCCGCGTAGTAGGCCAGCGGATAGAACACCTTGCAGTAGGCGATGCGCCACGCCATCATGACATAGGCCGCCGCGTGGGCCTTGGGGAACATATATTTGATCTTCTTGCAGGAGTCGATGTACCATTCCGGCACCCCGTGGGCCAGCATCTCCTTCTCCCACTCCTCCTTAAGCCCTTTGCCCTTGCGGACCGACTCCATGATCGTGAAGGACAGGCTCTGGTCAAGTCCCTTCTGGATCAGATAGACCATGATGTCGTCGCGGCAGCAGATGGCCGTCTGGATCGTAGCCTGGCCGCTTAAGATCAGGTCCTTGGCGTTGCCCAGCCACACATCGGTGCCGTGGGCCAGACCGGCGATGCGGACCAGGTCGGAGAAATATTTCGGCTTGGCGTCCATAAGCATCTGCATGGCGAAATCGGTGCCGAACTCCGGCACGCCCAGCGCGCCCAGCTTACAGCCGCCGATGTCCTCCGGAGTGACCCCCAGAGCCGACGTATCCTGGAACAGGCTCATGACCTCCGGGCTGTCCAGCGGAATGTCCTTTACCGGGTCCAGACCGGTCAGGTCCTGCAGCATCCGGATCATCGTGGGATCATCGTGTCCCAGAATATCCAGCTTCAGCAGATTGTGGTCGATGGAATGGTAGTCAAAATGGGTCGTCACCGTGGTGGTGGTCATATCGTTGGCGGGCCGCTGCACCGGCGTGAAGGAATCGATCTCCTCCCCGATGGGAAGGACGATGATGCCGCCGGGGTGCTGCCCGGTGGTGCGGCGGATCCCAACGCAGCCCTGGACGATGCGGTTGATCTCGCAGTTGCGCTTGCGGTCGCCGCGCTCGTCGTAGTAGCGCTTTACATATCCGTAGGCGGTCTTGTCCGCCAGGGTGCCCACGGTGCCGGCCCGGTAGGTCTGGCCCTTTCCGAAGATGACCTCCGTGTAGTCGTGGGCGTGGCTCTGGTATTCGCCGGAGAAATTCAGGTCGATATCCGGCTCCTTGTCGCCCTTGAAGCCCAGGAACGTCTCGAACGGAATATCATGCCCTTCTTTCTTCAGCTTCGTCCCGCAGACCGGGCAGTCCTTATCCGGCATATCGCAGCCGGACATGCCGGAGAACGCCTTCACTTCCGGCGAGTCGAAGTCGGAGTAATGGCACTTCGGACAGTAATAATGGGGGCTTAACGGGTTTACCTCCGTGATCCCGGCCATCGTCGCCACCAGGGACGAACCGACGGAACCCCGGGAACCCACCAGATAGCCGTCCTCATTGGACTTCCAGACCAGCTTCTGGGCGATGATGTACATGACGGCGAAGCCGTTGGAGATGATGGAATGAAGCTCCCTCTCCAGCCGCTCGGTCACGATCTCCGGCAGGTTCTCGCCGTAGATCTCATGGGCCCGGTCGTAGCAGATCTTCCGAAGCGTCTCGTCGGAATCCTCGATGACCGGGGGACATTTATCAGGACGGACAGGGGCGATGCGCTCGCACATGTCCGCGATCTTCCTCGTGTTGGCGACCACCACCTCGTAGGCCTTGTCAGGGCCGAGATACTCGAACTCCGCCAGCATCTCCTCGGTGGTGCGCAGGTAAAGCGGCGCCTGGTTGTCGCTGTTTTCGTAGGTGCGGGCAGCCATGATGATCTTCCGGTAGATCTCGTCCTCCGGATCCAGGAAATGGACGTCGCAGGTGGCGCAGACCGGCTTATCAAACTGCTCTCCCAGACGGATGATCTTCCGGTTCATTTCCTTCAGATCCTCCTCGCTCTTAATTACGCTGTCGTCGTCCTCCAGCATGAACGCGTTGTTGCCCAGGGGCTGGATCTCCAGATAGTCGTAGAAATTCACGATCTCGCCGATCTGATTGTCAGGCACGCCCCGAAGAAGCGCCTGGTAGAGCTCTCCCGCCTCGCAGGCGGAGCCAATGATCAGCCCCTCCCTGTATTTTGACAGAAGGCTCTTCGGGATCCTGGGATTGCGGTAGAAATAATCGATATGGGAGCGTGAAACCAGGCGGTACAGGTTGGTCCGCCCCACGTCGTTCTTCGCCAGGATAATGATATGATGCGACGGCAGCTTCTTCACCCGCTCGTCGTCCAGACGGCTCATCTCATTTAAAGCGTCCACATTGTCCACGCCCCGGTTCCGGAGCATTTTCAAGAAAGCCTCGAAGATCTCCGCCGTACAGCCCGCGTCGTCCACGGCCCGGTGATGGTTCTCCAGGGAAATATTTAGCGCCTTCGCCACCGTGTCCAGCTTGAAACGGCTCAGCTGCGGCAGAAGGAGCCGGGCCAAAGACACCGTATCCAGCACCGTCGGGTCGAACGGCAGGCCCAGCAGCCGGGCGTTGTGGTCGATGAAGCTGACGTCGAAGGAGGCGTTGTGGGCCACCAGGGCCGCCCCCTCGCAGAATTTCAAAAACTCCGGCAGCACCTGATCGATCTTCGGCGCGGAAAGCACCATGGAATCGCTGATTCCGGTCAGCTGCTCGATCCGAAACGGGATCGGCATGTCCGGATTCACGAAGGTGCTGAACTTCTCGGAAATGACGCCGCCCGCCACCTTCACCGCGCCAATCTCGATGATATGGTCGTTTAAGGGACTGAAGCCGGTGGTCTCGATATCGAAGACCACGAAGGGATCGTCGAAGCTCTGGCCTCTGGGATTATCCACCAGCTGCTTCATGTCGTCCACCAGATAGCCCTCCACGCCGTAGATGATCTTGAAGGTATCGCCCTTGTCCAGCGCGTGGCTGGCGTCAGGGAAAGCCTGTACCACGCCGTGGTCGGTGATGGCGATTGCGGGCATGCCCCATTTCTTCGCGCGCTTAATGATGTCTCCCACCTCGGAGACGCCGTCCATATCGCTCATCTTCGTGTGGCAGTGCAGCTCCACACGCTTCACGGGGCTGTTATCCATGCGCTTGCCCGTGAAGTCCTCACATTTCTTGATGCCGACGATGGAGCCCACAGTCAGTTCGCCGTCGAACCGGTCGATGGTAGTCATGCCCTTCAGCTTGATGAAGCTCCCCTTGACCACGGCTTTGCCCACGTCCTCCATGGCTTCTTCCGACGCGAACAGCTTCACGGAGATCGTATCGGTGAAATCGGTGACATCGAAGATCACCAGGGTCTTGCCGCTCTTTAAGGGCCTTTGGTCCGTGGAAATGATCTTACCGCGGATCGTCACCTCGCCCTGAACCCCGTCGATATCCCTGATATCGAGGAAACCGTCGTCAAAGTCCCGGCCGTAGAGGACGTCCGGGTTGTCGCTTTTCTTCTGATAAGTACCCATACGCGCGCCGCCTTTGGAGCCGGTTTTCCTGCGGAAACCGCCGGATGCGCCGCCGAAACCTGCGCCTGCTGCGCCGCTTCCGAAACTGCCGTTTCCGGCGGAAGACCGGCCGGAAACGCTTTTTGCCGGCTTACCGCCTGCGCTGTCCGACACGCCTGCTGCGGCATTATCTCCATCCGGCACCATATCGGAACTTCCCGCTGCCGTTTCTCCGCCTGCGGCGCCATTCTCCCATCCGCCGTAAGAGACACCGGATTTCACAAATTCATATTCCACCGTCACCGGGAACCCGCACCGCTCGTAGAAGATCTTTTCCAGCACACGCCTTAAATCGCCGGATTTATCGCGGAAGACCGCGTTGTCCTCCACGGTCAGGCGCAGCCGGTTCTCGTCGGGGAAACCGCACTCCGCGTGCCGGAACATATTGTATTCCACGATGCTGTAACGCTTCAGCTCCAGAAGGATGCTGTCGCGGTAGACCTTCAGAAGCTTCTCCGGCGTGTACTGGCCGGAAAGATGGTATTTCTCCATGATCTTAACGGTCAGGCGCTTCTCCGGGAACAGCTGGTCCACGATGCCCTTTTCCAGCGCCAGGATATTCTTCCTGGCGATCAGTCTGGGACTCACGATATAGACGCGGAGAAGGCTGCGGTCCCTGGTCGCGGACACGCGTTCCACCTCCACCAGTTTAAGCAGCTCCCTAAACTCCTCCGCGATATTCAGTTCCGGAAACACCTCCAGAAATCCTTTGCCCATATGTACCGCCTGTCCTTCCCATTGATCCGAACTCACTGCCGCCGCGCCGCGCTTATCTTCTCCAGTTCTTCCCGCAGCGCCCCCAGAAGCTCCTCCTCAGGCATCTTGCGGATGATCTGCCCTTTCTTAAAAAGCAGGCCCTCGCCGTTGCCGCCGGCTACCCCGAGGTCGGCTTCCCGGGCCTCGCCGGGTCCGTTGACCGCGCATCCCATCACGGCGACTTTGATGTTCAGATGATCAAATTCCGCCGCCATATTCTCCACCCGGTTCGCCAGCCCGATCAGGTCGATGCGGGTGCGCCCGCAGGTAGGACAGGACACCACCTCGATGCCGCCCTGGCGGAGTCCCAGCGTCTTAAGGATCAGCTTCGCCGATTTCACCTCTTCCACCGGATCGCCGGTCAGGGATACGCGGATCGTGTCGCCGATGCCCTCGTTGAGCATGATCCCCAGGCCGACGGCCGATTTAATGTTGCCGGAGATGACGGTCCCCGCTTCCGTGATGCCGACGTGCAGCGGATAATCGGTCTTCTTTGCGATCAGCTCGTGGGCCTTCACACACATCATCACATCCGAAGACTTGATGCTGATGACCAGATTGCCATAGCCCATCTCCTCGATCATCCGAACCTTGTCAAGGGCGCTCTCCACCAGACCCTCGGCGGTGACGCCTCCGTATTTCTCGATCAGGGACTTCTCCAGGGAACCGCTGTTGACGCCGACCCGGATCGGTATATCCATCTCCCTGGCCTTATCCACCACAGCCTCCACCTTCTCGCGGGAACCGATATTGCCGGGATTGATGCGGATCTTGTCGGCGCCGCATTCCATGGCCGCGATCGCCAGCTTATAGTCGAAATGAATATCCGCCACCAGAGGGATGTGGATCCTCTTCCTGATCTCCTGGATGGCCGCGGCCGCCTCCATCGTGGGCACCGCCACGCGGATGATATCGCACCCCACCGCCTCCAGCCTGAGGATCTGCTCCACGGTCGCCGCCGCGTCCTCGGTCTTCGTATTGCACATGGACTGGATCAGGATCGGACTGCCGCCTCCGATGACGCGGTCTCCGATGCGGATCGTCCGGGTCTCTTTTCTGCTCATACGGTTCATTCCCCTCTCTCTCGATTATAGCGCATCCCGCCGGAAATATCCATACCGGCGATCGTTCCGATCCGCCGCAGATCACTCCGCTTCCCGGTTAAGCGACCTCTCCGTGTCGAACCCTTCCGGGTACCGTTTCTTCAGCTTCTCGATATTGCGCGTCAGCACTTCCTCCAGCGTCACGTCCAGAACCGTGGCCGTCTCCGCCAGATACCAGGCGATGTCGCCCAATTCCTTAATCAGCTTCTCCCGATCCAGCTCATGCCCCTGGGCGAGATGCTTCTTCACGATATCGATGGCCTCTCCGGACTCCCCGCACAGGCCCATGACGCCGTTGATCAGGACGTCCTTTTTATCCAGCTTCGGGTTCAGCGTGGTCATCGCCAGTTTCTGATATTCATTGATCGTCATAGGTATCTTCCCCCTTCAGCACTTCCTCCAGCGCCGATACAAATTTCTCGAGTCCTTCCTTCTCCTCCGCCCCGAACCTGCCGTACAGCGGGCTGTCGATATCGAGAACGCCGTACAGCGCGCCGTCTCTGTGGATCGGGATCACGATCTCCGAATTGGAAGCGCCGTCGCAGGCGATATGTCCCGGAAACCGATGGACGTCCTCCACCACTTGGGTCTCATCCCTCTGCGCCGCCGTCCCGCAGACGCCTTTCCCCATGGCGATGCGCGTGCAGGCGGTCTTCCCCTGGAACGGCCCCAGCCGCAGCTCTCCGCCCTGATACAGATAGAACCCGGCCCAGTTCAGATCGGCAAGCGTCTGATAAAGAAGCGCCGAAGCGTTGGCAAGATTGCTGATCTCGCTCTCCACGTTCTCCGCCAGCGCCAGCATCTGCGCCGCCAGAAGCTCATAATCCACTTTTTCTGATAATGATGACCTCTCCTGCTCTGTCATAGATCTCCCTCCATCCCGCCTCCATCCGGCGGCTCAGACCGCGCGTCTCTTAAGCTGCGCTCCCGTGATCTCCCGCGCGCCTCTTAAGCAGTTCTCCCGTGATCTCCCGCACGTCCCTGTGCCGGATCCCGCGCGGGTCAAAATGAAGCATCGAATACACAAGCTGCATGACCGCCCCCGCGCCGACTGTACTGATCAGGGTCCCTATTCCGACCGGACCTCCCAGGATCCACCCGGCCAGAAGCACCGCGCCCCACAGCATGATCTCGACAACGCCGATGGGAACGCCCGGAAGTCTCTTTCCAAGCCCTACAAGCAGAGAATCCCTCGGCCCGCAGCACTGCGCGGCCCTCATATAGATCCACATTCCCAGGGCCATGAAGACAAATCCGGCCAGCATGACGGCGATCCCGAGCCACACGCTGTGATTCTCCGGCAGCGGGTTTAAGTCGTTGTACATCTGCACAAGATTGCCTGTCAGCAGCGCGTCAATGATCGTTCCGTATCCGATCCGCTCCCGAAGCAGCAGATCGACCAGAAGCACCGCGACCGCCATCGCCGTCATCGCGAGGCCATAATTCAGACACGTATGGCAGGAAATGCCCATTCCCAGACAATCCCACGGGGCAAGTCCGATATTGGCATAGATCGTCAGATGCACTCCGAAAGCAAACACAGCAAGCCCGGCCGCGATCTGCACCCATTCCCGGACGATCTCTCTCCTGTTCAAATCCTGTCATCTCCAAATTCTTTATTATTCAGACTGAGCGCCGGTGACGCTCTGCTCGTATTATAGCGCCGCCACGCCTGTTTGTCACGCAAAATAAAAAAAGCCGCTTTTCAGATGCGGCTTTTCCGGCATATCTCAATATGATAAAGTGCTCCGCGGCCCGCCGCGATCCGGGCCCGGATCTTTCAGCGCCTCCCTCTGCATCTCCCGTCTTCGCTTGGTCATCAGCCCGCCGATGCGGCCGCTCTCCTTGGCCGTCAGGCTGCGCCAGCCGTTTGCGATCACCTTGTCGCTTAAGCCCAGCTCTTCGGCGATCTCAAATTTCAGAAGCTCCTCCGGCTTCAGATTCTTCGGGTCAAACGGTTCCTCATTCTTCTTTTTCGGCATAATAACAGGCATACTCCTTTCTCAGATCTGCTTAGAGTATGCCCGTTTCAGAAAGGCCTATACATACGGATTCTGCGGAATAATGATCGCCGCGACGATATAGGCGATCACACCGGGCGCGATGCCGAACAGCGTCACCACTGCCCACGCCAGGCGCACGATGGTCGGATCCACCGCGAAATATTCAGCCAGTCCGCCGCAGACTCCGCATATCATGCGGTCCTTATTTGAACGGTATAAACGTTTTCCATTCTCCATAGTTCTCCTCCTCTGGGGCCGTCAGGCCGTTTTCTGCAGGCCCATTTCCCAGGCTCTGCCCATATCTATTCTACCTTACGCTGTCACAAATTGCAAGCGGCGTTCTCTGCCGGAAATACACCGAAAATATATCGTCCTTCCGGAAACATCTCCTTACCGGAAATACATCTCCACGCTGCCCATGCTGCAGTCCAGCTTCGCTGTTTTCTTCGCGCCGTCAAATTTTATCGTCTGCTTCCCCTTCAGGCCGCTGTCCGAATCCGTGAGATCCTCAACAACAACGCCTCCCATGGACGAGTCGATCCGATAATTGAAATCCTTCATCGCGCCGTCCAGCGTAAGATTAACGCTTCCCATCTCGCTGTCGGCCTCCACGGTATCCTCCACCGAGCCGGTATAATCCACACATCCCATGTTGCTTTCGATCTCCAGCGTCCGGGCGGCTCCTTCCATGACCTCGATGTCTCCGGCATCCGCCTCCAGCTTTATCTCGTCTGCCGATACGCTGTCGATCACCACCGACGCGGCGCCTGCGGAAATGTCCAGCTTCTCCGCCAGGATACGGTCCGCGTCAATCGAGGACGCGTCCGCTTCCATTTCCACCTTGCGGAACCGCTGCCCCTTCGGGATCGTGATCACGACCTTCGCGTGATCGGGCAGATTTACGATCCCCCGCTCCTTCTCGAAGGTCAGCTTCAGGCCGTCGTCGGAAAGCTTATCCTTTAAAATGATCTTCTCAGAATTCCGCTCCACCCGGATACAGTCATCCGCCTCTCCTTCCACGATCACGATCCGCGAAGGGGCCGCGACGATCTCAAGATCGCGGATGTCCGTAAGCAGATACACGCTGACCAGCGGGTCGTTTTCATAGACGTCCGCGCTGCCGGATCCGTCCGTATCGTTCCCATCCCCGCTAAGTCCGCGCGATATGTCAGAGACCAGCCGCCGCTGATCGCCCCGCATGACGCGCCCGATCAGGCCGCCGAGTCCGCCGGACAGGATCTGGTTTCCGTTGATCCGCAGGATCGACCCGCCCATGGACGCGGCGCAGCCGCTCATCAAAAGCCCTGCCGCCAGACAGACCGCCGCGGCAATCAGTACCCATTTGATAAACCGGTTCATGCTGTCCGCTCCTTTCTGTGAAGCATTCCGTTAAGTCCGTCGATCGCTCCCCTGAACAGCCACGGCAGGAGCTTTCCGTAGAGCAGCACCGACAGTACCACGCCGACCAGTCCCACCGCCAGCATCACCAGCCCGACGCCGACACACGCGACGCCGTCCAGCGGATCCACAAAGGCCGCCGCGATCCCCGCCGCGGCCACCGCGACGCCCGATACCAGAAATACCAGCGTCAGGATCGCCGTCAGAAGTACAAATACGAGCAGCAGCACCACGATCGCCGTCAGGATCCCGAAAGCGCCGCCGGCGAATCCAAGGAGCGCCGGCAGAACCGTGATCACGCCGATCACCGCCAGAATGATCCAGAGCACCTTCGCCGCCGATCCGGATCCGCTCCGCCCTGGACTTCCCGGGCGGCCGGTCTCTCCGCCGCCGGAGCCGTAAGCATATCCGCCATAGCCGTCCTGACGCTCATCCTGCCGGTATGAGCCCTCCGCTCCATGGGGCGCCTCCCTTGAGCCGCCCGCATACGCGTCCCGCCCGGAATCCTGCTTCCGCGCGTCGTCCGCGTTGGGATCCTGCTCCCTTCTCGCCAGCTGGCAGTTCGGCTCACGGAACCGCTCATCCGTATATCCGGTATCCGTAAATTCCCCGCCGTCCGCAAGATTGCCCTGGATATCCGTCCGTATGATCGACGCGATCCTCTCCGGACTTCCAAACTCACGCATGGCCTCCTCCGCCGCGTCGCCGGCCTCTTCCAGATAATCCCGATAATAATCCAGCGCGTCCCTCGTCTCCTCTTCCGGCAGATCCGAGATCAGATATTCCACCCGTTTCATGAATTCGTCTCTGTTCATATCTGCGCCTCCTCGAATATTCTGGTAATCCTGCCGGAATAACCGGCCCATTCACTCTTATAAAGGTTCAGCTGGGCCCGCCCCTTCTCCGTGATCCGGTAATATCTGCGGTTTCTGCCGTCAAACGCCATATCATAGGTCTCCAGACATTCGTCCTTCTGCAGCCGCCTGAGCACCGGATACAGGGTAGATTCCGACACATCGATGGCTCCCCGCACATCCTGGGTGATCTTATACCCGTAGGTCCCCATCATATCCTTTGAAACCACCGCCAGAACGATAGCATCCAGAAGCGCTGTTCCCGTGTTAAACACCATACAGCTCAACTCCTTACTCCCACCTTCCCCGCTTCCGGGGATTCTGTTCATGTGAAATACGCGATAATGCTATACAATATAATATTATATGTCATATAATATTATATGTCAATATAATTCCGATCATCTTTCGCAATATTATTTCCTTCGCCGCGGAGGTTCCGCGCCCGGCAGTCTCCACGGCCGGCAGTCTCCGCCCCCGGCAGTCTCCACGGCCGGCAGTCTCTGCGCCCGGCAGTCTCCGCCCCCGGCAGTCTCTGCGGCCCGCACACAAAAAAAGCATCCGGCCGAGTCACTCTCCCGGCCAGATGCCTCAAAATATCCTCACTCTTCTGAACGGATCCTTCTTCTCCGATCCCTTCCTTACTGCTCTTCCTCCGCCAGCTGCGCGCCTACGGCCTCAACATCCACATCCGCCACATCCGGATCCTCAGCCGGGGCTTTCTTCTCCGGCGGGGCCTGCAACGCCTTGATGCTTAAGCTGATCTTCCGGTCCGCCTCGTTGAAGTCCACGATCTTCGCCTCGATCTCCTGTCCGATCGTCAGGACATCCGCCGGCTTATCCACATGCTCGCGGGAGATCTGGGACACATGCAGCAGGGCGTCCACGCCCGGCTCCAGCTCCACGAATGCGCCGAAGTCCGTCATCCTGGCCACACGGCCTGTAACGATATTGCCCACCGCGTACTTCTCCGCGGCGTCCGTCCACGGATTCTGATCCGGGAACTTAAGGCTTAAAGCGATCTTGTCGCCGTGAATATCCTTGATCAGCGTGGTCAGCGTCTGACCGGCCTTGAAGACCTTCTTCGGGTTCTCCACACGTCCCCAGGACATCTCGGAGATATGAAGCAGTCCGTCCGCTCCGCCCAGATCGATGAACGCTCCGAAATCGGTCACGTTCTTGATAACGCCCTCTACCACATCGCCTACCTGGATGCGGGCGAACAGGGCTTCCTGCATCGCTTTCTTGCGGGCCACCATCAGCTGCTTGCGGTCGCCGATGATCCTTCTGCGGCGGGGATTGAACTCGGTGATCACGAATTCGATCTCCTGTCCCGCGAACTTGGACAGATCTCTCTCATAGACGTCCGACACAAGGCTGGCCGGGATAAATACCCTGGCTTCCTCGACGACAACGCTTAAGCCGCCGTCCAGGACCTGAGCCACCTTCGCGGTCAGAACCTCCTGATTGTTGAACGCGTCCTCAAGACGCTTGTTGCCGCGGTCTGCAGCCAGCCGCTTATAGGAAAGCGCCACCTGGCCCTCTCCGTCATTGACCTTCACGACCTTGGCTTCCAGCTCGTCGCCTACGTGAACCACGGTCCGAAGATCCAGATTGGAATCGTTGCTGTATTCATTCCTAGGAATGATGCCGTCGGACTTGTACCCGATATTCAGTACGATCTCATCTTCTTTTACATCGATGACCTTACCGGTGACAACCTCTCCTGTACGTATAGTTTTCAACGATTCTTCCAACATCTGTTCAAAAGTCTGCTCTGCCATTACTTTTTGAACCTCCTCAATAATTTTCTTTGGGGTCGACGCCCCTGCTGTAATACCTACGCTGCGCACAGAATCTACACTTTCAGGTGATAAGTCGTCAAGTGTCTGAATGAAATGGGTGTTCTTACATTTCCTTTGGCAAATTTCAAAAAGCTTGCGTGTATTCGAACTATACCTACCGCCAATGACCACCATGGCGTCTACCTGTGAGGCAATCTGCTCAGCTTCCCTCTGCCGTTCCTCTGTTGCACTACAAATCGTATTTAAAACAATTATATCATAACCCTTTTTTGAAATTTTTTCAACTAATTCTTTAAAATTCTTGTAATTAAATGTCGTCTGCGACACAATACATAGCTTTGCGGTGAGATCAGACGGCAAATTGGCAAAATCCGCTTCCGATTTCACGGTCAGAGCGGCCGGCCCGCACCATCCGCGGATGCCCTCCACCTCCGGATGGGAGCTGTCCCCGATGATGACGATGGTCCGCCCCGCCTCGCTCTGCTCCTTCACGATGTTATGTATCTTCTTCACAAACGGACATGTTGCGTCCACGACCTTCAGCCCCTGCCGGGCAAGCGTCTCATAGACGCGCGGCCCGACTCCGTGGGAGCGGATGATGACCGTGCCGCACCTAAGTTCCGAAAGTTCCTCCTCCGATACCGCCCTGACGCCCTGACGCTCCAGCTCCCGGACCACCTCTTCATTGTGGATAATGGGACCCAGCGTGTAAATGGGGCCCGCGTCCCCCTGGATCTGACCGTATACAAGATCCATGGCCCGCTTCACGCCGAAACAGAATCCTGCGGTCTTCGCGACGATCACTTCCATCCGTCCGTCACCTTCCTGTCCGGTCCGGCGAAAGTCCCCGGCTGACTGCCGCTTCCATGATCGCGCCGATCACCTGATCGACGGTCATTTCGGAGCTGTCCAGATACACGGCGTCCTCCGCCTGCTTAAGGGGGGCGATCTCCCGGTTCATGTCCCGACAGTCCCTGGCGCGGATCTCTTCCTCGATCTCCGCCAGACTGCTCTCTTTCCCTTTTTCCAGCAGTTCTTTATAACGCCGCCTCGCCCGGACCTCCACGGAAGCCGTCAGATAGATCTTTGTCTGGGCGTCCGGAAGCACGCAGGTGCCGATATCCCGGCCGTCCATGATCACATCGGTGCTGGCCGCCAGATCCCTCTGCAGGCTCAGAAGCTTCTGCCGCACCGCCGCGTAGACCGAACAGGCGGAAGCCAGATGCCCCACCTCCTCCGTGCGGATCAGATCTGACACATCCTCGCCGTTTAAGATCACCCTCTGGGTCCCGTTCTCATAGCGGATGGAAATGCTGATGTCGCCGCACGCGCGGCTGATCCCTTCCTCGTCGTCCATGCCGATGCCCTGCCGGTCGAAGTACAGGCCCATGGCCCGGTACATGGCGCCGGTGTCCACATAGACGAAGCCCAGCCTTCTGGCCAGTTCCTTCGCAATGGTGCTTTTGCCCGCTCCCGCGGGGCCGTCGATGGCAATGTTATACGCTGCTGACATAGATGAAATTCTCCTTAAATCTCTATATTTGCCATACGGAGCCTGCGCGTCCGCATCCGGCACATTGTTCTTTCTTACGGGGCCGAAAAAAACTGCGCGGCCGGAGAGCCGTCACTCCCAGGGGACGCTGCTTCCCGCCGCCCAGCCCGTGGACCAGGCGATCTGCA
The DNA here is from genome assembly GCA_947600145.1 of uncultured Lachnospiraceae bacterium. Taxonomy (GTDB): domain Bacteria; phylum Bacillota; class Clostridia; order Lachnospirales; family Lachnospiraceae; genus UBA3402. Next base: position 12,944 of record CANQGA010000012.1, read on the forward strand.
GGTTGAAGCCTCCCGTCACCGCGTCCAGATCCAGCACCTCGCCCGCGAAATACAGTCCCCTCACCTTCTTCGACTCCATCGTGGACGGAGAGACCTCCTTCACCGAGATCCCTCCCTGGGTGATGATCGCTTCGTTAAAGCCGCGCAGGCCCATAAGCGTCACATGGAAACGCTTCGTCACGTCAAGAAGCTTCAGCCTCTCCTGCCTGGCAACGTCCCGCACCGGCTTTACCGGCGAGATGCCGCTTCTTGAAACCATGACCGGGATCAGTTTAGCCGGAAAAAGCTTCCCGAGGGCATTGCCGAACTGCCGGTTGGAAAACTCCGCGAAATCCCGGAGGATCCGGGCGTCCAGCTGTTCCTCCGAAAGCGCCGGCTTCAGATCGATCCTCATCGCAAGCGGCCGCTCCCTAAGCTTCCCTCCCACAAAACAGCTGGCGCTTAAGACCGCCGGCCCGCTGACTCCGAAATGGGTGAACAGCATCTCCCCGAACTCCCGGTACAGTTCCTTACCGCCGTCATAAACGGAGATCTCCACATTCTTAAGCGAAAGCCCCTGCAGGCTCTTCACATCCTCTTCCGCCGCGTTCATCGGCACCAAAGACGGCCGCAGCCTCGTCACCGTATGGCCGCAGTCCCGCGCGAAACGGTAACCGTCTCCGGTCGATCCGGTGGACTCATAGGAAAGGCCTCCGGTCGCCACGATCACGGCGTCGCCCGGGACGAATCCGTCTGATCCCTTCCCCGCCTCTTTTCCGCAAACAGCGCCGCGTCCTCCGTCGGAACGCGGCTGTCTCACCGTGATGCCGGCGCATTTCCCATCCGAAACGCGCAGGCCGGTCACCTCCGTGTTCAGGTGCGTCCGCACGCCCAGCTCCTTCATCTGCCGGACCAGGGCCGCGATCACATCCGAGGACTTGTCCGATACCGGGAACACCCGCTCTCCCCGCTCAACCTTCAGAGGACAGCCGGCGCGTTCTAAAAGCTCCATCATGTCCCGGTTGGAAAACGCCGAAAAACTGCTGTATAAAAACCGGGGATTCGTCACCACATTCTGCCTCAGTGACTCCATACTGCACGCATTCGTCACATTGCAGCGGCCCTTGCCGGTGATGAACAGCTTCTTCCCCGGTTTTTCGTTCTTTTCATATAAATGGACTTCATGTCCACATCCCGCGGAAGCGATGGCGGCCGCCATTCCGGCCGCCCCGCCTCCCACGATCAGCACAACGCTCATCGCATCATTTGACCAGATTCAGATGCACCATGAATCCGGCGATCTCCTTGTCAAGATAGGCGAATTTGACCCGGCCTTCTTCATTGGTCTTAACGGTCTCCGGGATCACCTTCACACCGTTGGAAGCGAAAAATTCAATGGCCTTCTCGCAGTCGTTGACGCCGATGGCGATATGGCCGACGGCGCCGCGGCCGTGTCCCTTCATGATCTCCACCAGATCGGCGGAGAAAATGGAGCTGTTGCCTTCTTTGGCCGGAAGCCCGAAGCAGTCCTCAAACTCCTTCGCCCAGCCCCGCGCCTGCTCGTCGTCCGCCGCGTTGATGCCTACATGGGTCACATGCATGCCCAGTTCCTTTACCATGTCCTGCATATCCATCCTCCTTATTCTTCTGTGATCTTTCAGCTGCCCGCCGTCGTTTACTTCAACCGGTCCGCCCGTTTACCGGCCGGGATCAGTCTTTCTTCGACACTTCCGCGATCTTCTTCTCCAGCGCGTCCACGACGGTGCGGAGCACCTTCACGCGGGCGTAAAGCTTGTCGTTGCCCTCGACCACGACCCACGGCGCGTAGGTGGTGGAGGTGCGGACCAGCATCTCGTCGACCGCGGCCTCGTAGAGATCCCATTTCTCACGGTTTCTCCAGTCCTCGTCGGTGATCTTCCACTGCTTGGCCGGATTCTCCATGCGCTCCTTAAAGCGCCTCTCCTGCTCATCCTTATCGATATGGAGCCAGAACTTGATCACCACGGCGCCGTAATTAGCCATGTGGGATTCCATCTCATTGATCTCCTGGTAGGCGCGCTTCCACTCAGCCTCGGTGCAGAAGCCCTCGATCCGCTCTACCATGACACGGCCGTACCAGGTCCGGTCAAAGATCGCGATATGGCCGCCCTTGGGCATATTGTTCCAGAACCGCCACAGATAGTGGTGGACCTTCTCGATGTCGTTGGCCGCGGAGGTCGGATTCACCTGATAGCCTCTCGGATCCAGCCGGCTCGTCAGCCGCTTGATCGCGCCGCCCTTGCCGCCGGCGTCCCAGCCCTCAAATCCCAGGACCACCGGGATCCGCAGACGGTACAGCTCACTGTGCAGCGTCTCCAGCTTCTTCTGAAGCTTGTCCAGCTCCTTCTTGTACTCCTCCCTGCTCAGGGACTTGGTCAGGTCAACGCCGGACAGCACTCCGTTCTGGAAACGCTCGGCAGGCCTTGATACTGTCGTCTCCGGTTTCTCCTTAGACAGCTCCTGGCGGCGGGCCAGCTCATAAGCCAGGCGCTCCGTCACGGTCGTCAGGATCTTCATGGCCGCGTAGTCCTTCTCCGTGGCTTCAATGATGGTCCATGGCGCGTACTCGGTCTCCGTATTCTCAAGCATCTCCTCGGTGATCTTGAGGAATTCGTCGTAATCTTTGTTCCTCTTCCAGTCCTGCTTGGTGACGCGCCACGCGGTCTCCTTGGCGGACTCCAGCTTCTTGAAGCGCTTCTTCTGCTCTCCCTTGGAAATGTGCAGATACAGCTTGATGATGACGGCCCCGTCGTCGGTCAGCTGCTTCTCGAAGGAAAGGATATCCTGATAGGCGCCCGCCACGTCCTTCTCCTTCGTAATCCCGTCGAAACGGTCCTCCGTCACGACTTTATACCAGCTGCAGTCAAAGATCTCGATCCGCCCTTTCGCCGGCGTCTTGGTCCAGAACTGCCACAAAAACGGTCTCAGCTTCGCTTCTTCATTGGAAGAATTGGTCGCGTAGACGGAAAAACCGCGCGGATCCAGAGCCTGGATCAGCCGGTTGATCTGTACCCCTTTGCCTGCCGCCCCCATGCCTTCGAACACGATCATGACAGGAATGCCCGCTGCCTTGCACTCGCGCTGCAGCTTCCCCAGCCGTTCTCCCTCGGCCTCCATGACCTTCTTGTAAGTCTCCTTGTCCACTTTCTTTGATAAGTCGATCTTCTCCAGCATAACATACCTCCTCTTCTCTTTCGGGCATCACGCCCGCGGCAGTCTGCGCGCCGCAGGGCACATCAGTCCCAGCTTATAATGCCTATATTATAAATCCAATCCCCTCACGTTTCAACCCCCGCCAAAAAGAAATTCGCAAATTTTGCGAAAAACGGTTGCATTTTTAAAATCTCATGGTATAATGTTCGGGTAGGCAATGAGCAGTGCCAAAGATGGCGCGAAAGCAGCTGCGTCGTGCTTGCACGTAAGCAAGCGCTTTCGTGACAGCTTTGACAGGGCGAAGCCCGCGAGCGAAAGAGCCGCAGGCTCTTGAGCTGTACTGCGGCGTCGCACCCGCGGTCCGCACTGTAGCGTCGCTCTGCGATCCGCACTGCGGTGTCGCTCTGCGATCCGCACTGCGGCGTCGCTCCTCGCGAGCCGTATTGCGCGTCGCTTCATTCATTGTCCACACACTCCTTCAAAATGGGGGCGTAGCTCAGCTGGGAGAGCGTTCGGTTCGCATCCGAGAGGTCGAGGGTTCGAATCCCTTCGTCTCCATTCAGAATGAAGAATCCGCCGTGTCACAGATGATTGTCCATCTGTTATGCGGCGGTTCTTTTTTTGTATTGATAAAACGATTTCCGGAAAATAGGAGCGTCACTGCCCGTCCTGATCCGTCGCCCCCGCCTTCTTCTGGGCGATCCTCCGGTCCATCTCCTCCTGCTGGCGCTTCGCGCTGACCGACAGGATCTTATCCAGATAGATGGATTTTAACTGTTTGCTCGCCAGGGCCTGCTTCATGGGCGGCAGCTTCAGGATCGTGCCGAACACGGCCGCCATGGCCCTGTGGTTGGCAAACGCCTCGTTGTCGAAGATCAGGTTCTGCAGCGTTCCTTTCTCGATGGCCTGCAGCACGAAACGGTGCGTGCTGTTGACCGGCGTGATGACCTGAACAGGCCGGCGCTGCATCTTAATAGCCTTCAGGGCGCAGTTTCTCGCGCATACGCCGCAGCCCAGGCAGATCTCTTTGTTGATCACGGGCCGCTTCTTCCCGTTCTCGTCCGTCTCCATGGAAATGGCCAAAACCGGACAGACTTTCGCGCACTTGCCGCAGCCGACGCATTTGTCGGAGGACGGCTCCGGAATGTAGTTGGTCGTGGCTACCGGCTGCATCGGGCTGAACTTCCGGGCCGCCTGCAGCGCCTCGCAGCAGCACCCGCAGCAGTTGCAGATGAACGCCGGGTGCTCCCGCACATTCTCACCGATCTGGACCAGATTGGCGGCGTAGGAGCGCTCCAGCGCGTCCATGGCCTCCTCCTTGGAGACCAGCCGGCAGTAGTCGCCGTGCTCCGCCAGCGAACGCGCCACATTGTCAAATGTCATGCACACATCCCAGGGAGCGTTGATCTCGCAGGGATGGCCCGCATGGTACATCCGGTGGCGGCAGTAGCAGAGCCCGATTCCGATGTACTCCGCCTCCTCCACGATGTGCGTCGCCCGCTCGTAGTCGAGAATGTGGTTGGCCTTGTCATTTAAAAGCACCGGTTCCTGGACAAAGACACGTCCCAGCTTCGTCTCGGTGACGAAGAACAGATCCTTGATGAAGTCCTCCTCCACATTCATATACTGATAGTAGAGCTCGCTCAAATACTTCTGGTCGATATCGCCCCTGGTCCGCATCAGGGCGAACTCGATAAATCCCGCCATCGGCGGCGGCATCACGAACTTGCGCTCGCCGTTGTGCCAGGAATCCACCAGAAGGGCCTTCTCGCACAGGTGGTCCAGAACCTTCTCCGCCTTGGCTTCCGTGGTGTTCCAGACACGCGCCGCCCTCTTTAGCGTAAACGGGCGCACCGGCAGAAGGGCCATCCATTTGGCCTCCTTCTCGGTAAACAGCACCTGAAGGATCTTGTAAAGCGTCTCCGATTGCGGCGCTCCCTGGGTGAACCAGTTGATCCGGTCGCTTAAGTTCCGGTACGCGTCCCGCGCTGTCAGATGTCCCATACCGTTTCCTCCTTATTATCCCGCTCCGCACAGGCCGGTCAATTCCGCTCCCGCCGAAGCAGCTGTGCCGGGACAATCCTGTCCTACAGCTCCATCGTCACGAAAATATCATAGATCGCCTTGATCGCCGCCTCAAAATCCGCGTCCTTCACGCCGATGATGATGTTGCGCTCGCTGGAACCCTGGTCGATCATCTTCACATTGATCCTGGCGTGGGCCAGCGCCGAGAAGATCCGGCCGGCAGTACCCCGCGCCGCCTTCATGCCGCGTCCCACCACGGCGATCAGCGCCAGATCCGACTCCATCTCCACCAGATCCGGTTCCACCGCCCGGTGGATGCCGGCGATGACCGACTGCTCGAATTCCTCAAATTCCGACTGGTGGACAAAAATGGTCATCGTATCGATGCCGGAAGGCATATGTTCGATGGAAACGCCGTATTTCTCAAAGACGGAAAGCACTTTCCGGCAGAAGCCGACCTCCGCGTTCATCATGGCCTTCTCCACGGTGACCGAGCAGAAACCCCGCTTTCCCGCGATCCCGGTGATCACATACCGCGGCTTGCGGCAGGTGCTCTCCACGATCAGCGTTCCTTTATCCTTGGGCCGGTTCGTATTGCGGATATGGATCGGGATCCCCTCCCGCCTCACCGGGAAAATGGCGTCCTCATGGAGAACGTTAAAGCCCATATAGGAAAGCTCCCTCAGCTCGCTGTAGGTGATGACGTCGATCACCTGCGGATCCGGGATTATATGGGGATCCGCCACCAGAACGCCGGACACATCCGTCCAGTTCTCGTAGAGATCCGCCTGGACCGCACGGGCCACGATCGAGCCGGTGATATCGGAACCGCCTCTGGAAAATGTCTTCACGCGCCCGTCCGGCATGGAACCGTAGAAACCGGGGATCACAGCGCGCTCCGTGTTCTCCAGGCGCTCTCCCAGCTCCTTATTGGTCTTCTCCGGGTCAAAGTTCCCTTTTTCATCGAAGAACACCACCTCCGCCGCGTCGATAAACTCATAGCCCAGATAAGCCGCCATGATCAGGCCGTTTAAGTATTCCCCGCGGGAAGCCGCGTAATCGCGGCCGGCCTTCTTCACAAAATTCTCTTCGATCCGGTCAAATTCATACGCCAGGTTCAGATTCAGTCCCAGTCCGTCGATGATCTCTCCGAACCGCTCCTTGATCCTTCCCAGAACTTTATTATACGCGCCGCCCTCGGACGCGATATCATAGCACTGATAGAGGAGATCCGTCACCTTCTCATCTCCGTCCTTGCGCCTGCCGGGCGCGGAAGGAACCACGTATCTCCTGGATTTCTCCGCTTTTACGATGTCCGCCGCCTTCTTGAACTGTTTCGCGCTGGCCAAGGAACTTCCGCCGAATTTCACTACCTTCTTCATGATCCCTGTCTTCCTCTTTTCTCTGTATACGGTCGGGCACAACCGCTCACAAAATCATAACCCACAAACGCCTGACTGTCAAGTCCGTTCAAAGCCGCTCCATCTCTTCCTGGATCTGCTTCTCACAGGCGCGCATGGCCAGGATCGTCTTCTCCATCAGCTCCTCCAAAGTCCAGCCGAGTCTGTCGGCCCCGGTCTGGATCACGTCCCGGGAACAGCCGGCGGCAAAACGTTTGTCCTTGAATTTCTTCTTAAGGCTGGATACCTCCAGGTCGGACGCGCTCTTTGACGGGCGCATCTTCACCGCGGCGCCGATCAGTCCGGTCAGTTCGTCGGCGGCAAACAGGACCTTCTCCATCTGATGTACCGGCTCCACATCGCAGCAGATGCCGTAGCCGTGGCTTACGATGGCGTGGATCATATCCTCCCCCGCGCCTCCGTCGCGCAGAAGCTCCGGAGCCTTGACGCAATGCTGCTCCGGATACAGTTCAAAATCGATATCGTGGAGCAGGCCCACCTGCCCCCAGAACTCCTCATCATCCCCGTAGCCCAGCTCATCCGCGAACCACCGCATGACTGCCTCCACCGTCAGGGCATGCTGGATATGAAACGGCTCCTGATTGTATTTCCGCAGCAGGTCGTAAGCCTGCTGCCGGGTAAGATTGCTCTTCATCACGTAATTCCTCCCATATGGTTTTCTGCTGAATAACAGATGTTTTTCCTATGATAACGTCTTTTGAAAATTATTGCAAGCAGATATGGGAATTTCATCGGAAATACTTCATCGGAAATAATCCGAGTACAGCTCCCAGCCGGCCCTGAACAGCTGCATGATCTGCCACATGCCGATCCCCCGCAGCCCGCACTCCTCTGCCAGCCGGAATTTAGCCGCGTAGCTCCGCGCGTCCTCGAACCAGACCTCGTGGCGCACGCCGTACTGCCAGTAATGAAAATAGGGGGACTGGGCCGTTTCATCGAAACGGATCTCAGCGCCGTACTGAACCGCCCTCTGGACCGCTTCCACATTGCCCAGCGTCTCCGCCTTCGTCGTCCCCTGCTCATATGGCAGCGGCCAGTCATAGCCGTAGTTCGGCACGCCCAGGCAGATCCGCTCCGCGGGGATCCGGCTGAGCGCGTACTCCGCCACCCGGCGTACCTGATTGATGGGCGCGACGGCCATCGGCGGGCCGTAGGTATACCCCCAAACAGGTCAATGGTTGTTTTTTTATCCACTTTAAGGGCAAATCAGAGCTTATATCTACGCCTATCGAAGTCATATTCTGCGATCCGCAGCGCCCCCTGGTCATTCGTGACCATGCACTGCCCCTCATGGATCCCGGGTGTCTCACAGAGGTAGTACATCCTGCCATCCGGCGCGATCTGCGCACCGGTCAGCATGTAGCCGGCGTCGTCAAACAGATACCAGCCCTCCGTGCCTCCTGTGGCCTCACGCAGCCACTCCCAGCATCCTTTCGGATATGTCCCGTCCTCATGCTGATACCACCAGCCCTTATCATCCTCATACCATCCGGCCGGCCGCTGCTGCTTCGTAAGCCCGTAATGCAGCGCGATCACATCCGCTTCCGCCTGGGCCATCCGCTCCAGGTTCCCGTCATCCATCAGCCAGGCCGTCGATCTTGCGTTGGTATGGAAGGAATGCTCCAGGATCAGCCCCGGCGTCCCTACGGCCGTTGCCCCGCGGACAACCCCGTAATAATCGCCGTTCTTTCCTTTAATATGTTCAATGCGCCCCTCCTGCTTCGTCTGCATCACAGCTTCCACGCAGGCCGCCAGTTTTGTAGCAATATCGTCCGCACTGTGATTAATCGCGCAATAGGCGGCAGGATAGTCAATCGAATCATTCCGGCCGCTTCCCACCGCATTGCTGTGGAGCGACAGGAACAGGCCGCATCCGGCCGACGCCGCCCCGCGGTCATACAGTTCCCGGTTCGTCTCCTGATTCGGCCGTGTCGTGATGACCGTGACACCGTACTCCTCCAGCCGCTTCTTAAGCATCAGGTGCAGCTTCCACACCATATCGCTCTCATAATATGCCCCGTTGCACGGGCTCTGGTTATACTTGCCGTAATGGCCGGCATCCAGACAGATTTTCATAACGTGTCTCCCCTTTCTTTCACACTATGCTTCCACTTCCGGCAGCCCCGCCAGGCTTGTCAGCAGCGACAGGATCCCGGCCAGCACAGACGCGCTCGCCACCATCGCCCAGTTCACATCACCCATGCACACCGCCGTCCCGACCGTCGCCACAGCCGTCTGCGCCACGGTCTTCAGCGCCCGGACTCCTGCTGCCTTCAGCCACTTCAAAGTATGCTCGCTCACTTCATTCCCTCCTTCCTAATGCACATATTGTGCCATCAGAATCACCAGCCCCGTGGCAAGCGCCCCCGCCACGGTCGAAACGATCGTTGTGAAGATCGTCCGGGTCATATTGTTCCAGCGCGCCGCCGGCTCCTTCTCGATCTCCTCAACCTTTCCGTCGATCCGCTCGATCTTCCCATCGATCCGGTCCAGCGTCTCCTTCTGGTGCTTCATCTCAGCCGACATCTCCACCATCGCCTTGCCCATGTTGTGGAGCTCGTCCACCACCGGCTCCAGCTTATCCAGCCTGTGGGTGTTGCTCCTCGCCCTCTCATCAACCTTTGCAAGATTCACCGCTATCTCCTGATCATCCATCACGTGCCTCCTCTCCGATGTTCTGCTTTTAGCATAGCAGAAGGGCGGGAGAATCTCCCCCACCCCTTTAAGAGCTATTCATCTTTCCAGTTTTTCTTGAAATCGTAGTCCTTAAAAATACTGTCGCCGTTATAATAGAAAGACATGCACTTTTTGATGACAGCATCCTTTTCCGCCTGGGTCTTTGCCTCCTTCCATTTCGGCTTGTACTCATTCGTCAGGCTCGTCCGGATCTGTTTCAGACACTTCTCCTCATCCCATCCGGCCTGCTTCTTATACGCAATATACTTATCTATCTCGGCCTTAAAGATATTCACGGATTCCTTATTGTTCGCGTCATAGGCCTCCGCTGCCCCGATGATATCCACGTCATTATTGATCCTGGCATTAACGGCGCTGTTGATGCTGTCGTCGATGTCCTCCTCGGAATAGCCCGCTTCCAGCATATCTTCCCGGATCTTTGCTGCCAGTTTTACGTCTCCCCGCTCCTCGCTGTCCAGGATCATGTCCGCATACATCCGACGGTTCCCCTTTGCGCCGATCGCATACTGCTGTTTCAACCACTGATAATCCGCTTCCCCTCCGGCAGCGTTAAAGGCAGTGTCCAGGAGTGCCGCCGCGTCCCTGACAATACTCTTGACCGGGACGCCGGTCAGCTTGCTGGCCGCCTGTGCCGTTTCCATTATCATCGACTGGAACGTCTGCGTACTCGTACCCGCAAAGAATTTCTCCAACTTCCGCCAGACATTGTATATGTCCGTGAACGCAGACAGGTCCGACCTGGTCGGCGTGTAGCCCTTGAAGATGGACGGGAGCTCCTTCACGTATGGAATATTGTTCAGCATATTAAGGTTGTCCAGGAAATTCTGCCGCACGTTCTCCTGGTACTTCTCCAGCCAGTCCTTATCCCTGTCCGGATCCCTCGTTGCGTCCATTACCGACGCCGCAAGCGCGGTCAGCCCAGCGTTGGCCACAAAAGCCACGCCGGCCCGTACCAGCTTCCTGCCGGCTGCAGTTTCCTTCCTGCTGCCTGCCTCACTCTTTCCGTTCGCGCGGATCTCCGCGGCCGCGTCGTTCAGCTCCATCGCTGCCCTGTACAGCATGTTATAGGATTTTAACGGCTCCGCCATGAAGCTTGTCGCCATTTTTGTCAGTCCGTTCGTGCTTCTCATGATCTGTGTCCGGTGCAGGATCGAATCCGCGACCTGCGTCCGGTCCACGATGCCGGAAAACCGCTTCCCTACGGCCTGGTAAAACGCTTCGCTTCCCTTTTCCAGATCCGGATACTTCTCCACGCACTCAGCCTCACAGGCGTTCCACAGCCGTTCCCAGGCCACCTGGTCCCCTTTTTCCGCCAGGACCATCGTCCGGTTCACGAACCGCTGCTTCGCGCTGTCGGATCCGAAGAGCACATCCTTCATCTGCCTGGATGTCTGCATCCGGTAAAAGCCCCAGTCCTTCCATTGCGCGATCGGGGCGTACCTGCAGATCAGATCCCATTTCCCCTTCCCCGACATTGCTGTCCCTTTTGCCAGGTATTTCAGGTCGATCTCCGCATATGCCCTCGCTATGGCCGTAGGCTGCTGGATGGCCACGCGCAGGTTCCCTGCCACGCTGGCCGCCTTGAAGTTCGACAGCATCGCATCGCTGAAGCCTCCTTTCTCCTGCTGCACGCTGCCATTGATATCCTTTACCAGTTTGTCAATATAATCCTTGCCGTCTTTTCCGAATACCCTCTGCACCTCCTGCTGGATACTCGCGCCGCCGGCGTTTCCCCGCATATCCTTATAGTTCAGGACCTTATGCAGATCGGAAAGCGGGAGCACGTAGGCGTTATAGCTGCTCATCTGGTCTGCCTGCCGCGTGAACACATCAAAAATATCTTCGATGATGATCGGGTTATTCGCATGCCTGTTTGTGCTTTTCGTGATCCCCAGGTTCTTTATTGTAACTTCCGGCCGGCCATTCTCATCCTGGGAATTATAATTCGGGTCCGTACGGATCGGGAAATAGTTGCGCGCGGTGAATTTCTCGTACCCGTACATTTCCATGGACACCTCATTCCCCCAGGCCGCGGCCGTCTCGCCCATGAACCGCTGCATGGCGTCCGCCAGCTTCTTCTGCCCCGGCGTCAGCGTGTCCGTGATCCGCTTAACCTCCTCCCGCGATACCAGCACAGGCCCGTCCGCCTTATCCGTTTTCGGCAGTCTCATGCCGTCCTTCCCCACCTTAAACCCGACATGCCGGTCTGCCGGCCTGATACCTCCATTCCGGTCATACATATGCTGCGCGGCCTGCCCTCGTTTATCCAGCTCATATAATGACATGATCTGGGCAGTTGACAGCCTTACCTTTCCCTTCGCCAGCTCAAACTCCTTCACTTCCGCATTCATGCCGGTCAGCTTCCGTATGTCCTTTTCCGTCAGGCCGTTCTCCTGCATCGCGCCGTGGATATAGTCCTCCGCATCCTTCAGAAGGCGCGTCTTCTGGTCCAGCCCGGACCGCAGCGAATCATACATCGTCTGGAACGCCGGCCCGATGCGGCCGAACATCGTCAGGGGATCCACCATGTCATAATTCATGAGACGTCCGGGCGCCCCTGCCCATTTTTCATACTCCGTCTTCGTCTTCCTTTTTTCCAGGTCCTGGAACACTTCATCGGCCATCAGGCTCGCCTTCCTGTACCTGGCGTTGCTCTTCATGGCGTCCACTTCCGTTACCGCTTTCCGCATGGACATCACAGTCTTCTGCAGTTCCTCCAGCGTATAGGCATCCAGGTTCTCCAGCTTGTCCAGATCTTTCACTTTCTCCATGAGCCCTCCGAACCGCTCCTGCAGGTCCGGATCCAGATCCAGGTATCGGACATTGCCCTCATCATCCTCGACCATCCCGCCGGCGCTGATGATCCTGTCAAACTGGTTCTTTGCCTCCTGCCATGCCTGTGTCCTCTGCGTCTGTACGCCGCTGATATCCTCCTTTGACGAGAAATCAATGGAACCCAGGAAATCCGCCACCACCGTCCGCAGCTCCTGCGGGATATGCTTTGTGTCCGTCGGGGACAAGAGCCACTTCCGCATGGTCGTCACTTCCTTAATGATCCGGCCCTTCGTCTCCCTCCTCTTCTGCGATTCCCGCTGCCTGCTGAACCGCTCCTCATACTTCTGCCGCTGCGCTGCCAGCTCGTCAGCATGACGCTCCGACATACCCTTCATCTCCCGGTCACGCTCCGCCAGCAGCGCCTCGTACCGGGTCAGGGTCTTATCCTTATACTGGTCGATCAGCCTGCGGTACTTCCCCAGGTTCTCCCCCGCCTGCTGCCCCCGGCCGTCCCCGGCCGGCGCCTGGATGTCGAAATACCCCTCGATCAATTCCTGCCCCACGATATACGACAGTTCCTCCATGTCCGCGTGGTAATCGTTCTTCACCTGCTCCTGCGTCGCGTCGATAAAGCTCGCGATCTGCATCAGCTGATCCGCCGGGTGGGTCACATCCCGGTCAAACACTTCCGGATACTGGTCCGCAAGTTCCATGTACAGGCTGTCCACGGCAATCCCGTCATTCCCCAGCTTGATCCGGCCGAAATACCGTTTCCGGAATTCATTATACCCTCCGGCCGCCGCCAGGTCCGTCCGGTCTTTCTCGGAAATCGTGAGCTTCGTATTCCGGATCTGCTTCCTCACATCCTTATACTGTTCCGCCAGCGCCGCGTCCGTGTTCCTGGACGCCTCCAGGACGCCCCGCGCAATATCCGCCGCGGCCGCCGACAGCCCGTCCCCGTCAATCCGGTCAGCGACCCTGATATACTCATACAACCGTCCCAGGTTCCGTTCCAGGAGTCCCTGGTCATATTCGCTGTCATATTTCTTCAGGATCCTCCCGGCCGCCGACCGCACATCCTCTTCCCGGACCGCTCCGCGGGATGCCAGCGTGACCTGCTTCTCCAGCAGCCTGTTCGCCTCCCGCAGCTCCTCGTTCTCCTGCACAAGCTGCCGCGTCTGCGCCTCATAATCGTCCACATCCTCCAACTGGAACCGGATGCCTTTTGCATCATTTTCTCCCTTGCTGTTGACTTCGGCTGATCCATCGGATATACTTAGAGACGGCAGATGGGACTTCTCACCGGGCATTCCGTCTCTGACGGCCCCGGTCTTGATGGGAAGTGACCCATCTGTTCTTGTTACATCATACCCATTTCCCTCAGAGTTATTGACACCATCCTGTTTTGGGAATATATTGTGATCAGACGGACTGGAATCTCCGGTGGATGACGCCATATTGGCGGGCGATCCGCTCTTGAACGGACTATTCCAGTCCGTTTCATTATTCTCTCCCTTGCTATTGACAAAAATGAGTTTTTTGAATATACTTGGAAGTGTCGGATGAGAATCGCCGCTAGGCGTACCTTTATTTTCAGTGCGCTTGGTCCAGAACGGCGAATTCTCATCCGTTTTGAATGCGCATACTTCGTGCAGGTACATATGATTCTTATCCCTTATCTGTGCCGCGCACAGTTCATAGTAATCTTCCCCTTTTATTTTAATCCTGGCGCCTATGACAGCACGCATATCCCCGTCCACTGCCCCATAAAACAGTACATGGCCGTTCTTTATCACATCCGGAACCGCACGGAACGCCGCCGCTTTATCCCTTGATAATCCATGCGCCAAATCCGCACGCCTTGCCCTGTCGTTGAGAATTACCTCTCCCACAACATCATTATACGCCATGTTTCCTATGCTGTTATAAAACGCACTGACCTGTTCTTTTAATGTCCCCTTATCCTTTGCAAACTCCTCCCCCGTCAGCTCCGCCACCGGCTCCATCTCCCGCACGGCCTGGTAATTCTCCTCGATCTGCTCATCCGTCACCTGGTCCGGCCTTGCCAGCTTGAACCGCTCATCCGTATCTTCAGACGTTTCCTCCAGCTCCATGCCGGACGCGTACCTCTCGCCGGCCTCCTCCAGTCCCTGCATCCAGAACTCCCGGCACTCCTCCAGGTGGTCCAGGTCCGATTCCAGCGCCCTCGCCGCCTTCGTCCCGCTGGGCTCCGTGCTGATAAGACGTTTCAAGGCGTCGATCACGTCATTGATGAAATCCAGGATCTTCCTTCCCAGGCTCCGGTTCTCCGTCACGATCCGGTCAATATATTCCGGGTCGTTCAGGAACCGCTCCGTGGCATCCGCCACGATCTCCTCCACGGCCTGCTCCCTCGATAGCGTCTGGCCGGCCTGCTCATACCCTGCCTGGTACGACTTCACCAGCTTCTCCAGATCAACGCCGTCCGTCTCAGACAGATACTTCAGAGTCCTGTCCTCGTACATCTGGTAGATGTCCGGGGAATATTCTTTGATGAAATGGGTCAGCTCGTGGGATGTCGTACCCAGGAAATTCCTCGCATTGACGGAAATGCGGACCTCCCCTTTCCGGTATCCTCCTGCTGCATCCTCGTCGTCCGTGATCCGGAACTTCAGGCCTGTCCTCTTCCCGATCGCGTCCGCCACCTGCTTCTGCGCATCCGAAGCAAGCGGTGAAGCCTCCGCAAGCCCGCCTGTCTTCGCGGCACCCTGCCGCATCCCGCGCATCTCATAGGTATCCGGGTCATACCCGATCTCCGCGTTACGGTCCCTGGCGCCGGCCCGGTAAGCGGCGTCCATCTGGTCCTGCGTCAATACCGCCGATACCTCCGCACGGTTCTGAGCTGAGAGTGTCATATTGTAGCGGCCGGTATTGTACTGCCGCGCAAACGCCCGGTAGTAAGTCTCCAGGTCCGTCCCCTCGTTCATCCGGTAGGCGTCACGGAACGCCTTCCTTCCCTCCGTTCCGTAATCCTCCCCGTACAGATCCAGCTGCTCGTCGCTGATACGGGACACGCCCCGCTGCCTGTCCGCAGCGGTCTCCCGCGCGTACTGCTCCGCCGCCTCCTGCAGCCCTGTCCTGCCGGCAGATTCCGCCCCTGTGCCGTTTTCCGCACGCACCCGGGTATTTCCCTCATACCCTGGCGAAACCGGCCCTGCGGCCATCTCAGGCTGTCCCGTCAGTTGCCCCGGTTCAACCGTACCGCCCTGCTGCCCGGCGGCAGCCTGTTCCCGCGCGTAGGCAGCTGTCTCTTCCTGCAGGCCGGACCGGCCTTCCTGCCGCACCATCTGCTCCGCCGCCTGCCGGCCCACCTCTTCCGCCGCAGACCTTCCGTCTACGACTGTGACCGGCGGCTCCTGTGTCCCATTCTGCGCCGCTTCCGCCGCCGCTGTGCCGTTTTCCGCGCCAGTCCCGGTATTTCCCTCATGAGCGGCAGAAACCGCCCCTGCGGCCGTCCCAGCGTTCCGATTCCCTGCCTGTCTCCCCCTGTACTGCCTCACAAATTCTTCCGCGTCTGTCCGGGCCTGCGCCTGCCGTTCCTGCTGCCGCGTCTGGTTCCCGGCCACATCCGCAACATACCCTTCAAGATCATTCTGAAACCTGCCCCGCAGGATCGTGGGAACCGTTTCCCCGTTCGCCTGCCGCGCGGCATACTCCTCCGCGGTCCTCTGCAGATTATTGGCGCGGTTTCTGGCACGCCAATAATCTTCGGCGTTTGTAAAATCCCCTGCATCCGAATCGATCCCCTGCGCATAGTCCCGGAAATCCGGATTGAAAGTTCTTCCGCCAGTATATTCCGACGCCAGCGAAAGCCCCTGCGCGCCCCCGCCCATGATCCCGCCGGAGAGCGCGCCGCCGGCAGTGGCAAGACCAAGGTTCTTCACTATATCCCATCTTGCTGACGATTTGGCCTTTCTATTGGCTTCTTCTTCGCTCATACCCTGATCTATATATTCCTGACGGTAGTTACGTACATTCTGTCTGTAATCGGACAGCCCTCCCATGATCAGCTCGTCGGTCGCCGTGTTTACTGCTTCAGTAGCGAATTCTTCCATGCCTTCCTTAGTGGCCTGCTTCCCCATATTTTTCAGGAAACTCCTTGCGCCTGTCACTGTCCCCGGCTCAAGCAGTTCTTCAAGTCCTTTCAGGGAAACCTTCTCAAATGCCGCTTCCGCCGTCCCCTGTGCCGCGCCGCGCAAGAGTGCCTGGCCTTCCCCGGCCCCCGCCTGCAGGGCATCCCTCTCCGCGGACGATCCGGCGCCGCCGGCAGCAAATACAAGTCCCGCATTTCCCATCGGCAGCCTCGCAAGCGTCTCCGCCATGGACAACCCTGTCCCCGTCAGGAGCCCCCTGACCGTGTCGTTCGGGACTACCCTCTTCAGGGCCTCATTCTCGTTGATCCCCTCGCGGATCGCCCCTGTCGTGGCCGTTGCCGTGAACATCGGTGAATTGGGGTCAAGCAGATTCCGGCCGGTCAGCTTCTCAGCAATTCCCAGCCCCAACGAATCTATGTATTCCACCGGCTGCTGCATCGCCGTATAGACATCCTTCCCCACCGACAGGATCGGATGCTTTGCCGCGTTCTCCTTTTCCCTGCCCTCCAGCTGCTCCATGTACTGCCTGTTCAGGTCGTCGCGGATCGTATCCTTATACTGCTCTGCCGCGCCCATGCCGTACCGGTCATACAGGTATGCGTAGATCCCCGCCTCGTCATCATCCATCTGGCCGGCCGTGCGTTCCTCACTCTTTCTCAGCCGCCGGCTCGCGGCCATCCCCGGCTGCCCTGCAAGCGCAAGGCCAAATATGTCCATCGCGGCCCCGAGGATCCTCTGGTTCCGGTCCGCCGTCTTCTGACCTGCTTCTACCCGGGATCTGTAATCGTAAGATTCCGGGATCGAGGCATACTCCTGGAAACCATATTCCGTTTCCAGCCCCGGTCCCTTCCCCCGTTCCGCCGTCTGCGCAGGCGTAAGGATCCCCCTCTTCCAGCTGTCAGACGCCGCTCCGCTTGCCGTATCCGGGACCGCGCTCCCCGGGGCACCGGCCATCCCCGCACTGTTCCGTCTATATGCAGAAATGAAATCCTCTTTCGAGGATTTCACCCTGCCCGATCCGCTTCCTGATGCGGAGGATCCTGTTCCTGCCGTATTCCCAAGCACCTTCCCGCTGTCTATCCCGTACCGTTCCAGCGTCTGCGCCGAATAGCCCGCGACATCAGACCTGACCTTGTACCGTTCCGTCTCTTCCTTCCGTTTCTTCTGCTCGTTCTTAATGTATGTCGACTTCGACTTCTTCCCTGCCATCTATCCTGTCCCTCCTGTCACTTCAAGAGATTTCCGCGCAGCGCGTCATACAGGTTCTGCTTCCTCTGCGCCGGGCTCGCGGCCGTCTTCTTATCATCTTCCTCTTCCGGTTCCGCCTCCGGCGTCACCCCGAACCTCTGCATGAGGTAGTCCAGTTCGTCATCCGTCGACGCAAGCTCATACAGGTAGCTGAACCTCGCGGCATTGTTCGGGAGCGCGGATACCGTCCTCCCCATGGTCCCATAGTATTCATTGCTGTACGGATACCCTGTCTCAACAGATCCCGACCCCTTGCTCCCTGTACTCTTCTTCGCTGTACTGGAGGAAGACGACGCCTTCTGCGCGGCCGCGGCGTCCTTCTGTTTCTGGTAGTCAAATTCCGCCTGCCAGTTCTGCTGCGCAAGCGCGTCCTGCGCCCTCTGGTACGCATACTGCTCCGCCCACTGCTGCCGGGCAATGTCATCCGCGTACTCCTGGTAATCATTCGCCCTGCTCTGCTCGTACCGGTCACCCAGGTACCCAAGGTTCCACTGGTAGTCCGAGATATCGTCCCTGTACCTGCCGTAGTCAATCGCGTCCTGGTTGTTCAGCGCCCCGAGCCGGTTATACAGCTCCTGCCCCTCGTCCAGGTACTGCTGGTACAGCCTGTCATTGATGTCCAGCGTCCTGTCATTAAGCTGCGACAGGTAATTGTCATACGCCTGCTGCCCCGCCGCCAGCGCGTACGTGGACCCGTACCCGCCGGTCAGCCCGGCCGCCGCGCCCTGCGCGTCCCGCATGGCCCTGTTCCCCTGCTGCAGGTACTGGTCACGGTAATTCTTCCACATGTCGCTCTGGTACACGCTGTCCGGGTCATAGCTCTCCCTGCCCAGGATCGTGTCAAGGATGTTGTCGATGTCAGGCTGGTACCGGCTCTCAAACGGCCCCGGCTTATCGGCTTCCAGCGCTGACAGCCGGTCCCGGTAATCCCGCGCGTAGTCCGACATCGTAAACGGCTGCGGGTTATAGCCCGTAAGGTACCCGGACGACGCGGATGTGCTCGCACTTCCCCCGGATGACGCCGACGTCCTGCCCGCAGATCCGGATGCCCCTCCGGTACCGGAAGCCCTGTATACCCCTCCGGCGCCTGCGGCCGCCGCCTGCGCAGCTGCCGCCGCGTTCTGCCGCGCTGCCGCGTTCTTTACCGCCCCGGCCCCGGCAGCCGCCGCCGGCAGCCCAGTCACATTATCCTGCTTCTTCCTGCTTCCGCCGCCCAATTTGTCAGCCAATACATATGCCATATCTCCACAGCTCCTTTCTTTTTATCCCGTGGTCAGGATTACCTGTAATTCCCCCGGATCTCCGTCCCATAGCCCGCTTTCCGGGCCATTCCCATCAGCGTCACGTCCCCGATCCCGTGCAGCCGTACCCGGTAATGCACGCACCTCCGCGGCACAAGGTTCACGGTCCGCGTCCGGTAATGCTCCGCCCTGTATGTCCCCTCCGGGTGCCATATGCCGTCATTGTCATACATGACTTCCACATCCAGCTCCGACCCCGGTTCCATCCGGAGATACAGCAGGAACCGCCGGAGGTGCTTAAACTCCATCTGGCCATCTATCAGGTCACCCGTCTCCAGCATCCATTCCGTCACCTCGTCCCTGTCCCCGCATATTGTAAACAGGTCCCCGGCAGAATCGATGCAGTACAGATCCCCTGCCCCGTAAGCGCATCCGTACAGCTGGAGGTCATCTTCCTTCGACCAAAGCCCCCGCGCGTCGTACACATACACGGTCCATGCCCCTGCCTGATCCTTCAGGGACGCATAATACCGGTTCCGGCACACGCCGGCCGCACCGGCCGAAAATGCCAGCCCCTCCAGCTTCTGTGAGATCAGCTCCGGCTGCGCCCCGTTAAAGGCATATATCCCGTTCCGGGCCACATAGTACAGCGTCTCATTAACAACACTGATTGTCTTCTCGCACCCCTTCGCGACGCCGTTGATCCCGGACGTCATCACCTGATAGTTCGCAGGCTTGCTTCCGTAGACCTTATGTACCGCGTCCTCCTTAAAAAACATCACATATCCCAGATAGGAGACGCACCCGGTAAAATCCCCGTCGGACCCTATGGTCGCTGCATAGGAGTCCGTGCTGATCCCCTCAAACACGTTCCAGTTCCCGGGATCCCCGAGCTTGCTGGCGTAGATCTCATGGTTTTTACTGGAGCATCCCCATACCCGGTTCTCATTCTCACACAGGAAATCCATGTCAGGCACCGTGCGCTTAAGCGTCAGTCCCGACACCTGCGTCACACGCCCCGTAAGGTCCCCGGTCATCACGATATAGTCATCCCCGATCTCCTGGATCACGAACGTCTTATTAAACTGCTCGCTGCTGCACCCGGCCATCGTGACGCCGTCGTACTGGCGGAAATTCTTGCCGATCCCGGTACAGGACACTCGGATCAGCGTGGAGCCCTCCTGCAGCGGCTCAAAGGTTGCCTGCCCCGTCTGGCTCCAGGACACCTCCATGTGCTCCATGGTGCCCGTGGACGTGTTGTAGATCAGCTTGTCCGGCCAGACCAGCAGGTATGCCCCCATCCCCACGAACGTCTTCTCCGAATCCTCCACGTCCGCGATCTTCTGGTCCCTGTAAAAAAGCTCCGTCCCGTCGGCGTATATCAGCCCGTCCTTATAGAAGATCCCGTTCGGTTTCCCCAGATGCTTCAGGATCTTTCCCCGGCTCCGGCGGGTACATACCGCCGGGTATTTCTCCGTGGACATATTCCACATGTCAGCAAATTCATTTCCCGTGATCACCGTCCCCAGGTTCAGCCCCAGGAACTCCATCGTCTGCTGCGTCCCTTCCCGCGGCGCCGCGGCCACATATGGCAGCCTGCCCATCCGTACCGCCTCCCTACATCCTGCTGAAGCTCACCCGGCATTTCTGCCGGTGCTCCCTCCTAAACCACGCCGCGTAACTCTGGTATGCCGCGTCGAACATGGCCACATCATTGTTATACCGTTCCGTCTCCTGGTTCATGAAATCAATTTTGGCCCGCACATAGCACAGGTACACGTCCCGGAACCGGTCAGGGACCAGCATCACCCTGTCCGGATCCATGCCATAATCCAGATCCCGGAACACCACATCACAGCCTTCCGCATGGTTAATGACCTCATCGGCCACCTGTCCCTCGATCTCATTGATCCATGCCGTGATCTGGTTCGCGTCATACTGGCCGTTCCCGGAATCCGTGGCCATCTCAACAATGTCACCCAGCCTCATCCCTGTATCCTTCCTTTCCCCAGCCTTTTACGGTTCCACCGGCTGCCCGTCTGTCCCGCCGGCCGCCTTGTCCGTCCCTCCTGCAGTCCCGTCTGTCCCGCCGGCCGCCTTGTCCGTCCCTCCTGCAGTCCCGTCTGTCCCGCCGGCTTTTTCAGCACCACCTGGCGTCCTCGACCGGTCTTCTGCGTCCCCGGACGTCCCCCCGTCAGTTTCACCAGACTGCACCCCTTCATCCAGCAGTACGCCGACCATGGTCAATGTCCTGGCCTGCTCCAGCCCCGTTACCTGCAGCCTGTTCAGGTTGTTCACGATCCCTGTTATCTGCTCGTAGGTGTAACTGATTGTCTTCATATACCTTTTCCTCCTGTCTATAAGCTTATGGATTTTGCCCAGCTGATGAGACCATTCACCGCCGAAATAATTCTTGGTATGTTATTATTCATCCAGCCCACGACCTTCTCAAGGGTATTCGTGATGTTTGAAACATCGCCCCCTATCATGGAGATCGATGAATAAGATGGCAGTGATGCCACGGTACAACTCGGGCTTATCGTTACCCCGGATATGGACCCGCCGCTCGCCAGCTTGATGTTTGATACTGTCAGTGTCCCATTGATGGTCGTGTTACTGCTGATGGTCGTCGCCCCGGATATCTTTATGCCGAGATTCCGTGGTTTGATTTCCGAAGTGTACAGCGTATCCGCATAAAAAGTGCCTACGTCGTATTTCATAAAGTCTTTATACACGTAGAATTTCCCATGGTCGCTTTCAAACACCTTCTGGCCCCCGATCTCCAGCAGTGATGCGTCGATCGTCCCCGTCGTGATGTTACTTCCATTGATCGTCGTCTTCCCCTTCGTTTCCAGGCTGGTAAACGTCACGTACCCGGTCAGGTCGATCTCCGCCGCCACAAGGGACGCCATCCGGCTTGTCAGGGTAAAATTCGCCGCGCTGGTCCCGCTTTTTACGATCCATTCGATCTTACTGGCGGTCTGCTCCACCTTGGAAATGTTATTATTCGCGTCCTTGATCTTTGACGTCAGCGTGGTTGCCGTCTGCTGCAGCGTCGAGATGTTACCCTTCGCATCCTCGATCTGTGACGTCAGCGTGGTCGCCGTCTGCTGCAACGTCGAGATATTGCCCTGTGCGTCCTGGATCTGGGACGTCAGCGACGTTGCCGTCTGCTGCAGCGTCGAGATGTTCCCCTGTGCATCCTGCATCTGGGAAGTCAGCGTTGTCGCCGTCCGCTCCAGAATCGAGATATTCCCTTTGGCATCCCAGATCATCTTTTGGTTATTCTGGATCTGCTGCTCATTCGCCTTGTATTGCGCCAGTGCAACCGGGCTGAAGTTCTCGTCGGGGGTCATGTTGGCAAACATATACCGGAGCTGTTCATTCAGCATGAACAGATGGGCCTTTATTTTCTTCAGGTCATCTCCTGCTGAATACTCCTGCATACTAAATACCGACATGTCTTCCACCTCCTTCCCCTGCAATAGATTGTACGATGTTCCCGCGCAGAATTCCCCCACCCCACAAATCCTCCGAAATAAAACGGCACTTCATAATATAGTGAGATTAGTACGCTAAACAGCGCGA
>CANQGA010000013.1 GCA_947600145.1 uncultured Lachnospiraceae bacterium
CACTACGATATGTGGCGGGAACTGGTCTATTTCAGCCGCTACTGCGGCGTGACGCCTGCGTTCGCCCTCTACAGCGCAACTCTTGGAAATGCAAAGATCGCTCATATCGACGATCATGTGGGCTCTCTGGACGCAGGCAAAACCGCGGATCTGGTGATCACGGAGAAGAATCCTCTTGAGGATCTGACAGCACTTCGCAATATCTCCGCCGTCGTCACCCGCGGCCGTCTGATCGAGGAACCGAAAGTGAAGAAGATGGAACAGGTGGAGCGGGAATTAGACAAATTTCTGTAAAACACCCAATTTTAATGCAGGAGAGCCCGGCGGCTTCTCCTGCATTTTTCTGGCTGAAACGTCCTGCTATTGCTTTCTTCTTTACCCATCGGCAAACTCTTCTATACCGCGATCCTCTCCCAAAACTTCACAATCAATCCCGGTTTACTCTCCGCACCAGCCCCGGCAGCGCCTTCTCGAACTTTACGCCATACCAGTGACTTTCATCACCTGCAGTCTTCTTCATGCTCTCCACAGTAAAATCCGCCGCGATGCCGGCCGCTTCCAGGACACCGAAGCCCCGCATCAGCGAACCCACGAACGCGGACGCGTAGATATCGCCGGTTCCGTGGGAATTTTTCTCCAGCTTCTCGTGGAAATAATATCTGGTCGTCCCATTCCGGCGCACCGCCACGCCGAGCTTATCCGGTTCGTAGCTGACCCCCTTCATGACCACGCATTTCGCCCCAAGGGCGGACACCTTATCCAGAAGCGACTCAATATACGCCTCGTCCTTCGGCCCTTCCTCATAGGGAGTACCGGTCATCAGGCAGGCCTCCGTGATGTTCGGCAGGGCGATATCGGCGATCCCGCACAGTTCTCCCATCCTGACGGCAAATTCTCCGGAAAACCCGCGATACAGCTTTCCGTGATCCGCCATGGCCGGATCGATGATCCGAAGGCCGCCCGGAACGAGCGTCTCATCCATGATCGTCTGCACATAGCCGATCTGGTCGATACTTCCCAGATAGCCGGTGTAAACCGCGTCGAAGCGGATGCCTTCTTTCTTCCAGTGATCCCCGATCGCCAGCATGTCTCCGCTCAGATCGCGGAATGTATTTCCCGAAAATCCGCCTGTGTGGGTAGAAAGCACCGCCGACGGCAGGATCGCCGTCTCAATGCCGCAGGCCGAGATGACCGGCAGCGCCACAGTCAGCGAACACTGCCCCACACAGGAAATATCCTGGATCGTCAAAATTCTCTTATCGCTCATGTTCTGTTCCTCCATTCCGCCTGGCCGGTGCGGCGCTTTTCTTTTTCCAGTCAACAGACTTTCTCTCCCGCGTTTCTCATCCAGCCCCGCTCAGTCCTTCGACTCCACGCAGATCAGGATCCCCGCGTCAAACCGTATCTCCGCCGTCTCCCCGGCGATCTCGTTGCTGACGCAGAGCCCGGCCTCCCGGCCGATGGAGATGTCCCTGCCGGTAAGCGGATATTTAAACCCTGTCAGCGTGATCCCCCGCACCTGCTCTGTCAGCGGGATAAACGAGACATATTTTCCATAGGTCTCATCCCGGCGGAAGGTCCGTCCGCCCGCAAGCAGACTCACCCGGTTCTGCCCGTCATACAACGCCGCCTCCACGCCCGCGTCCAGACACATCTTCAGCAGATGGATATTGGAGAGCTCATGATCCAGCCGGCCGCCGGTGGCGCCCAGGATCACCAGGCGCGCGCATCCCAGCTTCAGGGCCGTGCTGACTGCCAGCTCCGTATCGGTCTCGTCCTTCTCCGGCTTATGCACGTCCCAGAGAACATCCCCGCCCGTATTTCCGCGATAGCGGTCCAGGACCTCCGGCCGTACCGTGTCAAAATCCCCCACGACCGCGGACGGCACAAGTCCAAGCGCCTCCGCCCGCTCAAGGCCTCCGTCCACCAGGATGACGCTGTCGAAGCCGCGGCTGCCCCCTGCCGCCGCGGATCCGAAAGCCCCGCCGTGCCTTATCTCATATTCATGCAAAAATTCACCGGCGAAAGCCATATCCAGCTTTCCGCCGGTGATGATCAGCCCTGTCTTCATCTCTTCTCAAATTCCTCTAATATGTTCAGAAACTTCTTCGTATTGCCCGCCGCGTCTCCGCGGTAGATGGCGGATCCGGCCACGATCACATTGGCCCCCGCCTCCAGACACATCCGCACATTGCCAAGCGTGACGCCTCCGTCGATCTGGATATCAAGATTCACACCCCGGTTCCGGCAGAGCCTGCGGAGGGAGCGGACCTTATTCAGCGTGTAGGGGATCATTTCCTGTCCGCCGAATCCCGGATTCACGGTCATGATCAGCACCATATCCACACAGTCCAGCAGGTCGTGGATCATCAGGATCGGAGTCGTGGGATTCAGCGCCACGCCCACCTTCAGGCCGGCTTTGCGGATCTCGCGCAGCGTATAGTCCAGATGGGTACAGGCCTCGGCATGGACTGTAATGATATCCGCGCCGCACTCTACGATCTCCGGCAGATAACGAAGCGGCTCCTGCACCATCATATGCACGTCAAAAACTTTGTCGGTACAGCTTCGGATCGACGAGATCACCTGCATTCCGAAGGAAATGCAGGGAACAAATGTCCCGTCCATCACGTCCAGATGAATGTACTGGGCCCCGGCCCGGTCAACTTCTCCGATCTGCTGCTCAAGCCTTTTAAAATCTGCGCCCAGGATCGAGGGTGACAGAATATTCATAAACTAGTATCTCCTTTTCTCTTTCTGCTCCGTATACAGCAGCCGGTAATTCTCATAACGGCTGCGGCTGATCTTTCCTGCCTCCACGGCCGCCTTGACGCCGCAGACCTTCTCGCCGATGTGAACGCAGCCCGCGAAACGGCATTCCGGCTCATAAGCCGCAAATTCCGGAAAACAGTCCTTCATCTCCTCCGGTTCCATATCGTCCACATACATGGAACTGAATCCCGGCGTGTCCATCAGATAAGTTCCGCTCTCCAGACTGAACAGTTCCGAATGGCGCGTGGTGTGACGGCCGCGGCGGATCTTCTCACTGACAGCCCCCGTCTCCATATTGGCTTCCGGGATCAGGATGTTGGTCAGCGAGGATTTCCCCACGCCGGACGGTCCGGCAAGCACTGTGGTCTTTCCGCGCAGCAGCTCACGAAGCTGTCCGATGCCCTGTCCCGTATAAGTGCTGACGCCCAGAACCGGATATCCCGCGTTCCCGTAGATCCCGCGGCAGCGCAGGACCGACTCCTCTCCCGTCAGATCCGTCTTGTTCAGCACGATCAGCGCGGGGATCCGCATCCGGGCCAGCATCACAAGGAACCGGTCCAACAGGTTCAGATTTGGCTCCGGATCCTTCGCCGCGAAAACCACGAGCGCCTGATCCACATTGGCCGCGGCCGGACGGATCAGCTCGCTGCTCCTTTCAAGGATCTCGTCGATACTGCCCTCCGGCGGATCGGCGCTTAGGACGGACAGAACCACATTATCGCCGACAAGCGGCTTGATCTTCCTGCTGCGGAACACGCCTTTCGCCCTGCATTCATACAGCTTCCCATCCTCCGCGTGGACATAGTAGAAACCGGCGATCCCTCTGATGATCTTGCCTGTCATGGCCGCTTCCCTCTACTCTTCCGTAAAGAACTGGACCGGATAGCTGACCAGAACGGCTCCGGTATCCACATTGACGACCTCGACCTCTCCGTACTCCGCACCCGGGATCACAGCCTCAATTCTTGGGAAACTGATCGGGATCTGGGCTCCTCCGACATATTCCGCGGCCGGCAGCAGCGTCGCGTACTGGGAACCGTCCTCGGCGTCCTGCCGCAGCCGGATCTCCAGCCGCAGGATCGTCCCTTCCGTACCCGGGCCGTAAGTGCTCTGCAGATCACAGACTTCGTTGATCGACGCTACGCGGTTCACCACCGGCGGCGCAGGTCCGTCGCTGATGACAAACGATATCCTGCTGCCTTCCTCTACGCTCTCGTTCGCCGCAGCCGACTGGCCGCACACATACCCCTCGGGAACCGTGTCATGATACTCGTGGGTTACCTCTCCGGGATTCAAGCTGGCGTCCGTAAGCCTCTGCCTCGCTTCCTCCTCTGTAATATTGAACAGATCCGGAACCGTTCTCATAACGGGGGCCGGTCCGAGACTTACATAGAGAGTCACGGTCTCTCCGGCACGGACCTGCGCCGGTTCATAGCGGATGATCCGTCCCGCGGCCACCGTATCATTATACTCCTCCGCGAAGCTGGCGGTAAGTCCGTTCTGCCCAAGCACAGAGGACGAGCCGATCTGATCCATTCCGGTAAGCCCGAGCTGGGACAGGTCGATCATTCCGTTTCCGCTGCTGACGACCACGTCGACCATTGAATATTTCTGAACAACCGTCCCCTCCACAGGATCCTGAAGGATCACGTAGTCCTTCTCTACCGTATCCGACTCCTCATACCGGGCTACGCGCATCACCAGCGTGTATTCCTTCAGCTTGGCCTCCGCCATATCGACCGGAAGGCCGGTGGCATCCGGCGCCAGCACCTCCGTATCGGAGAGCGCCGCCGTCGTTTCATCGCTGCCCACAGTCTCCATCTGAATGGAAGGCTCGACAGTTCCTCCTCCGAATCCCAGGCCGGAACCGCTGCGGAACAGACCGCCCAGTCTGGAGAACAGCAGGATCAGCACCGCCACGATGACGATCGCCACGAATACCCCGACGCTCGTCAGCACTCTCTCGATCCCGGTGCTTACATTGGCGCCGCGGTTTCGGTCTCTGTCCGGGCCGTCCCAGCCGCGTTCCCGGTTCCGGCCCCTGTCCCTGTCCCATTCTCTCTGCTGCAGGTATTCCTCATCTTCCCCGATCGGCTGATAATTCTTATGTCCCAGATTGATCACCTTCAGCTCATCCGGGCTGATCGTCCTTGTATCCGAACCGTAATCCTCCTCCGGCTCCGGAACTACAAAATCCTCGTCCGGATGAAGCAGGAAATACCGAAGATCCGTGATCACCTCTGTAACCGCCTGATAACGGCGCTCCGGTCTCTTTTCCGTACATTTCAGAATAATATCTTCCAGGCTCTGAGGGATATCCGGCTCGTAGATACTTGGCCTGGTGATCGGTTCCTCCACATGGGCCAGAGCCACCGCCACCGTATTCTCGCCAAGGAAAGGCAGCCGTCCGGTCACCATCTCATACATCGTGATCCCCAGAGAATAGATATCGCTGCGGGCGTCACTGTATCCGCCCCTCGCCTGTTCCGGCGAAATATAATGGACCGAGCCCACGGCGGCCGTCCCCTGGGTCTGGGCCGTCACCATGCGCGCAATCCCGAAATCCGCTACCTTTACCTTTCCATCCCTGGATATAATGATATTCTGCGGTTTGATATCGCGGTGGACGATGTTCTGCTCGTGGGCGGCCGCAAGTCCCTGCGCGACCTGGATCAGGATCCCGACCGCTTCCTTTACATCCAGCTTGCCTTTCTTGTTGATATAGCTCTTGAGCGTGATCCCCTCCACCAGTTCCATCACAATATAGTGGAGCGGATCCTCATCGACGACATCATAGACGCTGACAATATTCGGATGGGACAGACCTGCCGCGGCCTGCGCCTCCATCTTGAACTTTGCCACAAAATTCACGTCGTCGCTGAACTCTTCCTTCAGGACCTTGACCGCGACAAGCCGGTCCAGGGTATGGCACTTCGCCTTATAGACATCGGACATCCCTCCGGAGCCGATCAGTTCCAGAATCTCATACCGGTTCTGCAAATACATTCCCGCTCTCAGCATGGCTCTACCTCGCTTATCTGTGGATCCGCCAGAATAACGGCAATGTTGTCCTTTCCTCCGCGCCTGTTCGCTTCGGAGATCAGATTCTTCACTTTATCCTGCAGCGTGCACGCCTGCCTGATCCCGCTTTCGATCTCCCGGTCCGTCAGCATATTCGTCAGGCCGTCGGAACACAAAAGGAACATGTCGCCCGCTCCCAGTTTTACCCGGAAATAGTCGGCCTCCACGCTTCTGTCCGTCCCCACGGCCCTCGTTATGAGATTTTTCTTCTCCAGATATGCCCTGCTGCCCCGCTCCATACGCCCCAGGCGCACCATTTCCTCCACATAGGAGTGATCCCGCGTAATCTGGGACAGCATTCCGTTTTTTAACAAATACAGCCTGCTGTCTCCCACATTGGCCACATAAAGTATGCCATTTTTGACAGTAGCCGCCACAAGTGTCGTTCCCATCCCCTTCAGCTCGGGGGTCGAGACGGACTTTTCATAGAGCTGCTCATTGGCGCGGCATATTCCGTCACGGAAAAGCTGTTCCGGATCCCCGCCGTGATTCTGCTCGAAATAAGCGACCAGATGCTCTACCAGAAATCTGGACGCGTAATCTCCCGCCCTGTGGCCTCCCATGCCGTCGGCCACCAGATACAGATTCTCCAGATCCCCCACAGGAGACGACGAAGAATAGAGATAGTCCTGATTGTGGGCCCGTACCCTGCCCACATCCGTCAGTGCGTAATCGTTCATCCTTTACCCCTCCTTCTCCGCCGGCCGCGTCCGCTGCGCAGATCCCTGCTCCGCGCGCTGCCGCCGCTTCGCGCCGTCTTCCGGTCCCTGCGGGTGAAGATAGCTTCTCCGCAGCTGTCCGCACGCGCCGTTGACATCGCGGCCCATTTCCCTTCTTATAGTAACATTTATTCCGCTTTTTTCAAGTTGATTTTTAAAGGCCTCCACGCTTTTCCGCTCAGACTGGACATAATCCCTCTCTTTTATGGGATTTACCGGAATCAGATTTACATGGCCGTGCTGGTCTTTCAGAAGACGCGCCAGAGCCGCGGCCTGAGCGGTGCCGTCGTTGACTCCCCTCACAAGGCTGTACTCAAAGGTTACCCGCCGGCCGGTCCTGCCGTAATATGTATGACAGGCATCGAGAACCTCGGAAAGCGGATAGCGGACGGCAACCGGCATCAGCTTTCTGCGCGTAGCGTCGCTTTCCGCATGCAGTGAGAGCGCCAGCGTGATCTGCAGTCCTTCCTCCGCGAGCTTCCTCATCTGAGGCACCAGTCCGCAGGTAGAGACCGTAATATTCCTCTGGCTGATATGAAGTCCGCATTCATCGGACAAAAGACGGATAAAACGGAGCAGATTGTCATAATTGTCAAGCGGCTCCCCGCTTCCCATGACCACAACATTCGAAATGCGTTCGCCGATATCCAGACCGATCCGGTAGACCTGATCCAGCATTTCCGAGGGACGCAGGTTCCTGACCAGGCCGTCCAGGGTGGACGCGCAGAACCGGCAGCCCATGCGGCAGCCCACCTGAGAGGAGACACAGACGGAATTTCCATGCCTGTAACGCATCAGCACACTCTCGATCACATTGCCGTCAGGCAGGGCAAACAGGTATTTGCGGGTACCATCGATGGCGGAGACCAAAACCTCCGCCTGTCTTAATGTGATCAGTTCAAACTGTCCGGCCAGCTGTTCCCGCAGGGACTGCGGAAGACTGCTCATCTCATCAAAAGAGGATGCCCTTTTCACATGGAGCCACTGATAGATCTGCCCCGCGCGGTAGGCCGGAAGCCCCAGGGCGCGGACCTGCTCCGACAGTTCGTCGAAAGTCAGGGATTTTATATCTATTCTGTCCATACATCATATCCTTTATCCGGTCCGGACCGGCCAGACTCCCGCGTTTCCAGGCGCCGCATAACAGCCAGGAAGAAGCCGTCGCAGGGGTGCGTCCCCGGAAGGAGCTGGATATAACCGTCCCTCAGCGACTCCTCGTCAAACTTTCCGCCCAGCCTTCCGGTGATATCCGCCGGCTCGAACGGAAACCGGCTTAAAAACCAGTCCCTGTTTCGGATATTCTCCTGCGGCGACACCGTGCAGGTACTGTATACCAGAACGCCTCCCGGCTTTACATACCGCCAGACGACCGAGAGGATCTCACGCTGAAGCGCCGCCAGCTGAGCGATCTCTTCCGGCCTGATCCGGCTCTTGATATCCGGCTTGCGGCCGATGACCCCGAGACCGGAACACGGCAGGTCGGCCAGAACGACATCCGCCCGCTCCGTCATGCCCTCGTCAGGAATACGCGCGTCCCACACCTGGGCCGTAACGGTATCTTCATAGCCGCACCGCGCGATGCTCTCACGGATCATGCTGACCTTGCGGTCGCTGATATCGCGGACAAACACATGCCCGCGCGGCGTCTGTATCTTTCCCGCGTCCTGCGCGGCCACGGCGCTCCGGCTGCCGTCCGGTTCCGGCGGCGCTGCCACGCCCTCCGCGCGCCGCAGAAGCGACGCCGCGTGGATCGCCTTGCCGCCGGGCGCCCCGCAGACATCCAAAACGATGTCCCCGGCCCTGATCCCGGCCGCCTTCGCCGCGCAGGCGGAACTCAGATCCTGCGCCGCCGCGAAGCCTTTCTGAAACGCCGAAAGCCGCTCCGGGTAATCAACGTTTTTAAGGATCAGCATATCGTCCGCCCACCCGTGTTCCGTTACCTTAGCGCCCTGGCGGCGTATGCTTTCCATGATCTCATTTTTCGTCGCCCGGTCCAGATTGCAGCGGATGACAAACGGGCTCTCTTTAAGAAACGCCTTCATCATCCCGCGCGCTCTCTCTTCGCCGCAGGCTTCCGTCCACAGATCGATCAGCCACCGGGGCATACTGTAACGGACGGAATCATCCGGCCATGGGTCAGAGCCGCCGTTTTCGGCGGACGGCCTGTAACTGTCCTTCTCCCTGGCAATGCTGCGCAGGACACCATTTACAAAGCCCTTCAGTCCTTCGAACCGTCGCTTTGCCGCCAGCTTCACCGCCTCGTTGCAGACCGCGGAATCCGGGATCCGGTCCATATACAGGATCTGATAGACCGACATCTCGAGAAGCGTCCGGATGAGCGGCTTCATCTTCTCCGGCTTCGTGCGGGAAAAGCGGCCGATCACATAGTCGATCTGAATCCGGTATTCCAGCGTCCCTTCCACGATCCTCGCGGTCAGGGCACGGTCCTGTTTATCCAGATACTGATACTTGCCCAGGGCCTGCCGCAGCACCACATGGCTTAACGCGCCGCGCTCCAGGATCTCCAGCAGGATATCCAGCGCCAGCTCCCTGGAAGTGACGGCCGGGCCTGCGCCCGCTTTTCCGTTCAGATCCTTCCGCTGTTTTCCGGCGGCGGCGCCTTCTCTGCTCTGCCGCTCAGTTGTCACGCCGTCTGCCTCCAAACAGGATCACAAGACGCAGAAGCTGAAGGATCGCGGTAGCGGCCGCCGCCACATACGTCAGGGCCGCGCTTCCGAGGACCTTCCTGGTCTGTCCCACTTCCTCGCCGTGGAGGATCCCCACGCTGTCCAGAAGCTTTACCGCGCGGGCGGAAGCATTGAATTCCACCGGCAGCGTGATCAGCTGGAACAGAACCACAAGCACGAACATCCAGATGCCGATATTGACGATCGTGCTTCCCGCGCCGCCCACAAGCAGTCCGATCAGGATCAGCGGCCAGGAAAGCATGCTTCCGAAATTCACCACCGGCACAAAAGCAGCCCTCATCCGCAGGGGCGCATAGCCCTCGCTGTCCTGCATCGCGTGGCCGCACTCATGGGCCGCCACGCCGATGGCCGCCACCGAAGTGGAATTATAGACCGCGTCGGACAGATTTACCGTCTTCGTTCTCGGATCGTAATGATCCGTCAGCTTTCCGGATACATGCCGGATCGTCACGTCAAAGATCCCCTGAGAATTCAGAAGCCTCTTCGCCGCCTCCGCGCCGGTCATTCCGGTCATGCTGCGGACCGAAGAATACTTCTGAAACGTGCCGTTCACCCGGGCAGACGCCCACATGGACAGCACCGCCCCGATCAGGACAAGAAGGATCGTCCAGTCAAACCCGTAATACATCCCGCCGTAACCCATTCCGTAACCATATCCGTATGGCATATCACTCGCTCCTTTCCGCAAACCGTCCGGCCGCCCCCTTCCGCGGCCGCCCGAACAGCTCTATCGCATCACTCCGCCTTTCGGCTTTCTGTAAACACAGTCCCGGTTTCCACCGGATATCCGCGCAGGAACGCGTCCGCCGCCATACGCTTCCTGCCCTCCGGCTGAAGCTCCGTAAGCGACAGCGCTCCCTTCCCGCACTTCACATACAGACGGCTTTTGTCCGCCAGGATCACCTGGCCGCAGACAGCGCCGGAGCCGCCCGCTCCCGCCTGCTCTTTCCCGCAGACTGCCACGTCTTCCTCCGAAACCACCTGCGCCCTCCAGATCTTAAGCGTCTTCCCGTTCCAGCCGGTATACGTTCCCGGCCAGGGACTTAAGCCCCGGATCAGCCGCTCGATGGCCTCCGCGTCCATGGTCCAGTCGATATCCCCCATGGTCTTCTTAAGCATCTTCGCGTAGCAGGTTCCCTCGTCAGTCTGAGGGGTCCGCACCGCGGTGCCGTTCTCCAGCTTGTCAAGGGTGGAGACGATCAGCCGCGCCCCCAGCGCGCTCAGTTTATCGTGAAGGCTGCCCCCGGTCTCATCCGCTTCGATCGGGATCACCGCCTGCTCCAGCATATCGCCGGTATCCAGCCCTTCATCCATCATCATCGTGGTCACGCCGGTCTCTTTCTCACCGTCGATGACCGCCCACTGGATCGGCGCCGCCCCCCGGTACTTCGGCAGCAGCGACGAATGGACGTTCACGCAGCCCAGCCGCGGGATCTCAAGCACCTCTTTCGGCAGGATCTGTCCGAATGCCGCCACCACGAAGACATCCGCTGAGAGTCCCCTCAGCACCTCGGCGAACTCCGGCCCCCGCACCTTCACCGGCTGATAGACCGCAAGCCCCATTTCCAGGGCTTTCTCCTTCACCGGGGTCATCTGAACCGCCCCTCCGCGGCCCTTCGGCTTATCCGGCTGGGTCACCACGCCCACGACGCTGTGTCCCGCGGCCGCGACAGCC
Source organism: uncultured Lachnospiraceae bacterium (assembly GCA_947600145.1). GTDB lineage: Bacteria > Bacillota > Clostridia > Lachnospirales > Lachnospiraceae > UBA3402. The sequence goes on from CANQGA010000013.1 coordinate 10,956, forward strand.
TCAAGCACAGGCACCGCGAAGTCCGGCGTTCCCATAAACACGATCCTCATGCGTTCTCTCCCTCTTCCTCCGCGTCGGCAAGCTCCGAATTGTCATGAAGCCCGTCCTCCGCCAGATCCACATAAAGAGCTCCGTGGAGATGGTCGCACTCATGGCAGATGCAGCGGGCCAGGAGCCCCTCCGCCTCCAGTTCAAACGGCTTCATATGCTCGTCAAACGCCTTTACCTTCACCTTCTCCGGCCGGGTCACCACGCCGAACTTGCCGGGCACGCTTAAGCACCCTTCATTGCCCGTCTGGCTGCCCTCCGTGGAAATGATCTCCGGATTGATCAGCACATACGCCTGCCCGTCCTCATCTCCCACATCGATGACCACCACCTGCTTTAAGATCCCCACCTGGGGCGCCGCCAGCCCCGCGCCGTCCTGGGCGTACATCGTCTCAAACATATCTTCGATCAGCATCGAGATCCGGGGAGTCATAAACTTCACCGGCTTGCATTCCTTCGTCAAGATCTCGTCTCCTATGGTCCGGATATTCCTGATCGCCATAGCCATTCCTCCTAATTTCCGCGTTCCCCGCTTCCGGATCGGGCCGCACCTGCCGCTGCCGCCCTGTCCGCGGCGGATCCGCATCCGCCGCAGGGCATCCCGGCCTCACGCGAAATCAAACTGCATCATCACCCGATCGTACCATTCCGCCCGGCTGCTCAGATCTTCCAGACGGTTCTTTATCTTTACCAGTATATCATAATTTTCCTGTTTCATATATAAAATTTTTCTGTATATATCATTAACTTTGTAAACGGGCGCCTCCGCGGGGCCGATCAGCTGGACCTGCGCCGCTTCCGGCATACCGAGGACCCATCCGTGAAGCTGCGCCGCCGCCGCGTCAAGCGTCTCCTCGCTGCGGGACGACACGAGAACGGCCAGAAGCTCACAGACCGGCGGATAGCGGAGCACCTGCCTGTAAGCCATCTCTTTCCGATAGAAGGCTTCATAGTCCTGCCTGGCCGCGCAGTCGACAGCGTAATGTCCCGGGCTGTATGTCTGGATGACCACCTGCCCCGGCGTCCCGTCCCGGCCGGCCCGGCCGGCCGCCTGGGTCAGCAGCTGGAAGGTCCGCTCCCCGCATCTGAAATCCGACGAGTACAGCGACAGATCTGCCGCCAGGATCCCCACCAGCGTCACATTCGGAAAATCATGGCCCTTGACGATCATCTGCGTCCCCACAAGAATATCGGCCTCGCCTCCGGCAAAGGACGCCAGGATCTCCTCATGGCCGCCTTTTCTCGACGTCGTGTCCAGATCCATCCGAAGGACCCTCGCCGCGGGAAACATTTCCCGGGTCATGGCCTCGATCTTCTGGGTGCCGGTACCGAACCCCGCGATATACGGGGAACCGCAGGAAGGACATTTCGCCGGCGTTCTGGTCTGATAGCCGCAGTAATGGCATACGAGGCGGCTGCCTCTGTGAAGCGTCAGCGTCACGTCGCAGTGAGGACATTTCATGGCCTGCCCGCAGCTGCGGCAGGACACGAAATTCGAATACCCCCGGCGGTTAAGAAACAGCATGATCTGGTGCCCGCCGGCCAGTTCCCGCTCCATGGCCTCTTTCAGCTCGCGGCTGAAAATGGACTTGTTGCCGGCGCGCAGCTCTTCCCGAAGGTCCACGACCCGCACCGACGCCATACGGCTGCCCGCCTTCGCGCGCTTCGTAAGGCGGTAGAGGCGGTAACCGTCCCCGCTTCCGCGAAGCGCCCGCGAATACGCCTCCAGCGACGGCGTCGCCGAACCCAGCACCACTGCGGCGCCGCACATCCGCGCCCGCTCCTGCGCCGTCTCCCTGGCGTGATACCTTGGCGACAGTTCGCTCTTATAGGCGCTTTCATGTTCCTCGTCGATGACGATCAGTCCCAGATTCTGAAACGGCGTAAAAAGCGCCGACCTGGGGCCGATCATCACGCGCACGTCGCCGTTTAACGCCCTCTCAAACTGATCGTACCTCTCCCCCGCCGACAGCCGGGAATTGATGACCGACACCAGGTCGCCGAACCGCCGGTAGAACCGAAGCACGGTCTGGTATGTCAGCGCGATCTCCGGGATCAGCACGATAACCTCGCGCCCCTGCCGGAGCACATGGCTGATCATCTCCATATAGACTTCCGTCTTGCCGCTGCCGGTCACGCCGCAGATCAGCGACGTCTGCCGGTCCCCGCGGTCATACCGGGCGGCAAAATCATCTGCGATCGCCTGCTGCTCCGGATTCAGCGCGCAGGGAACCGCTCCCCTTCCGTCACCGTCCGGTCCCGCCGCGGCATCTCGTCTCCGGAGCGCTTCCACCGGACTCCTCTCCACCGTTTTCGCCGTAAGCTCCGCGGTGCCGTTCTCCAGAAGCGGCTTCAGCGTCGCCGCCGTCAGGTTCATCTGCCGCAGGGCGATCCCGTAGGGGATCCGCGGACTCTCAAGGAACGCCCGCAGAAGCCTTTCCCGGGCCCGGTATTTCTTCCTCGCCGCCTCATCGATGGCCGCGCGCAGTTCCTCCTCCGTAAGACGGCACACCAACAGACGGTCCTCCCTCTTCTGCACCTTCTGCTTCACAGGAAGCACCGTCTTAAGCGCCTGATTCATCGTGGAGCCGTACCGCTCCTTCATCCACCAGGCAAGCCGGATCAGCTGGGACTGTCCCGTAACGCTCCCGGCGACAACCCCGGCGATCTCCTTGATCTGGTCCGTATTCCACTGCGCCCGGTCCGTGATCTCCACCACGTACCCTTTCCTCTCGTGATTTCCCGCGCCGAAGGGGATCCGGACCTGGACGCCCACCGCGATCTGATCCGCGAGCGCGTCCGGTATCCGGTACTGGAACGGCCGGTCCACCTTCTCATGGGAAATATCGATGATCACGTTGGCGTACATGACCCGCCTTCCCTTCTGTCGTTTACTTCCCGGAGGAGGGCTTTTCACCTTCCAGCTTCGCGATTACCTCTTCGATCACCTGCCGGTCCAGGAAGGGATACCTCACGCCGTTGATCTCCTGATAATCCTCATGTCCCTTACCGATCACCGCGATCATATCTCCGGGCTCGGCATTCACGATACTGTACTCGATGGCCTCACGCCGGTCCGGGATCTCGATGAACGCCCCGCCGGTCTTTGAGATGCTCCCGCGGATATCAGCCAGGATATCCTCCACCTTCTCGAACCGGGAATTGTCCGCTGTCAGGATACACAGATCCGCAAGCCGTCCGCCGATCTCGCCCATGGAATAGCGCCGGTCCTTCGACCGGTTGCCGCCGCATCCGAAGACGCAGACAAGGCGCTTCGGATGATAATCGCGCAGCGTCAGCAGAAGGCTTTCCATGCTGACCGCGTTGTGGGCGTAGTCCACAATGACCGTACAGCGTTTTGACGTATGGACGATCTCCATGCGTCCGTTGACATAAAGATGCTCCAGCGCGTGGCTGACCTTCTCCTTCGGCAGATCAAAGAAACTGCAGACCGCCGCCGCGGCCAGCGCGTTATACACGTTAAAGCGCCCGGGAATATTGACCCGCACCTCCAGATCATATCTCCCGCTCACCGTAAAATCCAGTCCCACGAAATCCGGCTCCGACACATACTGGATATCGTTCGCCATGAAATCAGCCTCCCGGTCAAGGGCGTACGTGTAGCAGGCGGCGCTTTCGTCCTCCTCCTGGCAGGCCATCCGGGTCTCCTCCACCTGCCTGACGATCTGCGCGTAATGCTCATCATCCCGGTTGATCAGCCCCACCCGGCAGAGATTCAGCAGCTTGGACTTATAATACAGATATTCCTCAAAGCTGGCGTGTTCATCCGGCCCGATGTGGTCGTTGGATATATTTGTAAAAAGGCCGTAGTCAAATTCGATGGCGTCGACCCGGTGCATCTTAAGGCCCTGGGAAGACACCTCCATGATCATATACTCGCAGCCTTCCTCCGCCATCTGCGCGAAATACCGCTGCAGTTCATAGGATTCCGGCGTCGTGTTGGCCGTCGGATACGTATGCCCGCCGATGACGGCGCCAGCCGTCCCGATGAGTCCCACCTTTTTGCCGGCCGCCTCCAGGATCGCCTTGATCATGTAAGTCGTAGTCGTCTTGCCCTTCGTACCGGTAACGCCGATACAGGTCATCTTCCGGGCCGGATAGCCGAAACGGGCCGCGGACAGATGGGCGAGCGCGCAGCGGGCGTTCTCCACCCGGACGACCGTAACCGGCTCCGGATACGTCCCGCGCAGAAGCGTCATCGTCTCCTCATCCGGCTCCCTTTCCACAATGAACACGCGCGTGCCCTTCTCAAGCACCTGGGGAATGAACCTGTGGGAGTCGATCTTCATTCCTACCATGCAGACGAACACCGTCCCCGGCTCCGCCCTGCGGGAATCATAGATCACCTCCGATACCTCCGCGCCGTCATCCCCCATCAGCACCTGGTAATTTAATTTGGACAAACCGTCTGCCAGTCTCATGTCTGCCTCCGTCAAGTCATCTCTGTTTTGTCTGGTTCATCATATTCCCCGGTCAGGCGGTCTGCCCCGCCTCAGCCTAGAATAATCCTACGATCTTTCCTTCTTCATTGACATCGATATTGTCGGCCGCCGGCTTCTTCGGCAGTCCCGGCATGGTCATGATCGCGCCGGTGATCGCCACCACAAAACCGGCGCCCGCCGATACATAGACGTCGCGCACATTGATGCGGAAGCCCGTGGGCCGTCCCAGTTTATTCTGGTCGTCCGACAGGGAATACTGGGTCTTGGCCATGCAGACCGGCATGCGGCCGAAGCCCATGGCCTCGATCTGCTTAAGCGCCTTCGCCGCCGCGGGCGCGTAATCCACTCCGTCGGCCCCGTAGATCTCCTTCGCCACGGTCTCGATCTTCTCAGCCAGACTCAGCTCGTCGCCGTACAGCGGATGATAATGGCTCTCTTTTGTCTCTAACGTCCCGATCACTTTGGAAGCCAGGGCCTCGCCGCCCGCTCCGCCTTTGGCCCAGACCTCGGACAGGGCGAACTCGCAGCCCCTCTTCTCGCAGAAATCGCGGATGAACTCATACTCCGCTTCGGTATCGGTCAGGAAAGAATTCAGCGTCACCACTACCGGCACGCCGTACTTCTGGATGTTCTCGATGTGCTTCTCCAGGTTCACGACGCCCTTCTTAAGCGCCTCCAGATTCTCTGTGCCGAGCTCCGTCTTCGGCACGCCGCCGTTGTATTTAAGCGCACGGACCGTCGCCACCAGCACCACCGCGTCGGGCTTCAGCCCCGCCATACGGCACTTGATGTCCAGGAACTTCTCCGCGCCCAGGTCCGCACCGAAGCCGGCCTCCGTCACAACGATATCCGCCAGCTTGAGCGCCGTCTTCGTAGCCCGGACGCTGTTGCAGCCGTGGGCGATATTGGCAAACGGGCCGCCGTGGACCATGGCGCCGTTGTGCTCCAGGGTCTGGATCAGGTTAGGCTTGATCGCGTCCTTCAGAAGGGCCGCCATGGCGCCCACCGCGTTCAGATCCTTCGCAGTCACCGGCTCGCCGGCATAATTGTAGGCCACGATGATACGGCCAAGCCGGTCCTTCAGGTCTTCCATGTTGTCCGCCAGGCACAGGATCGCCATGATCTCCGACGCCACAGTGATGATGAAATGATCCTCCCGCACGAAGCCGTCCGCCTTGGCGCCGAGTCCGATGACGATATTGCGCAGCGCCCGGTCGTTCATATCCAGGCATCTCTTCCAGAGCACCTGGCGGGTGTCGATCCCGAGGGCGTTGCCCTGATGGATATGGTTGTCAAGAAGCGCCGCCAGAAGGTTGTTGGCGGATGTGATCGCGTGAAAATCTCCCGTAAAATGAAGATTTAAATCCTCCATCGGCACCACCTGGGCGTATCCGCCGCCGGCCGCGCCGCCCTTGATGCCGAAGCACGGTCCCAGGGACGGTTCGCGCAGGGCCAGCATGGTCTTCTTTCCGAGACGGTTCAGCGCGTCGGCCAGTCCGATACTGGTGGTCGTCTTGCCTTCTCCCGCGGGGGTCGGATTGATGGCAGTCACAAGGACCAGCTTCCCGTCGGGACGGTCCTTCACCTGATCCCAGAGTTCGTCAGTCAGCTTCGCCTTGTATTTTCCGTAGAGTTCCAGGTCATCCTCGGCGATCCCGTAGTTTGCCGCCACCTCGCGGATAGGCAGCATGGACGCTTCCTGCGCAATCTGAATGTCTGTTTTCATGTGCAATAATCCTCCTTAAACTGTATGTGAAAACATGTGTCGGGTTACCGTTTTTGTCCGCCGCGGCCGTATCCGCGGCGTTTATCCGTTCAGCATGGCCTCGAATTCTTCCAGGGTCATCAGCACCTTCCTGGGCTTGGTCCCTTCGTCCTCGCTCACGACGCCCGCTTCCGCCAGCTGATCCATGATCCTCGCCGCGCGGTTGAAACCGATCTTGTACATCCGCTGCAGCATACCGATGGAGGCCTTGTCCTTCTCAATGATGAAACGGCCCGCCTGGGCGAAATACTCGTCCCGGTCGCTTCTGCTGTCCGAGCCGGACTCCGCCGCCGGCATGGAGATCTGACTCTCGATCTCCGCGCTGTACTCCGTCCCCATATCCTGCTTCTTCAGGAAATCGACCACCTTGGACACCTCGGAATCGGACACGAGCGCGCCCTGGACGCGCACCGGCTTCGGGATCCCGGCCGGGTAGAACAGCATGTCTCCCTTGCCCAGAAGCTTCTCCGCTCCCACCATATCGAGGATCGTGCGGGAATCCACGCCCGAGGACACCGCGAACGCGATCCTGGACGGGACATTGGCCTTGATCAGACCGGTAATGACGTTCACCGACGGTCTCTGGGTCGCGATGACCAGATGGATGCCGGCCGCGCGGGCCAGCTGAGCCAGACGGCAGATGGAATCCTCCACCTCGCCGGGGGCTACCATCATCAGATCCGCGAGCTCGTCGATGATAATGACGATCTGCGGCATCTTCGCGGGCCGCTTCTCCTCGGGCAGATCCTCAATCGCGTCCACTTTGGCGTTATAGCCTTTCAGGTCGCGGACTCCGGACGCCGCGAACTTCTTATAGCGGTCGTCCATTTCAGCCACCGCCCAGTTAAGGGCCCCCGACGCCTTTTTCGGATCCGTCACGACCGGGATCAGCAGATGCGGGATCCCGTTGTAGGAACTTAATTCCACAACCTTCGGATCCACCATGATCAGCTTCACGTCATCCGGACTTGACTTGTAAATGATGCTCATGATCAGCGTATTGATACAGACGGATTTGCCGGAACCGGTGGAGCCGGCGATCAGAAGATGGGGCATCCTGGCGATGTCGGTGACGATCACCTGTCCGCCGATATCCTTGCCGACCGCGAACGTCAGCTTCGACTGGCTCTTCTTAAATTCTTCGGATTCCAGAAGCTCCCGCAGATATACCGCGTTCTTCTCTTTATTCGGTACCTCGATGCCCACGGCGGATTTGCCGGGGATCGGCGCCTCGATACGGATATCGGCAGCCGCCAGGCTCAGCTTGATATCATCGGCCAGCCCGACGATCCGGCTTACCTTCACGCCCTGCTCCGGATGAAGCTCATAGCGGGTCACCGACGGGCCGCAGCTTACGTTGGTCACCGTCACGCCCACGCCGAAATCCCTCAGCGTCTGCTGCAGCTTGATCGCCGTTTCCCGGTACTCCTTGTCCGAGGCAGTCCCGGAAGAACCGGTGCCCCGGTTCAGAAGGTTCATCGGCGGGAATACATACTCCTTCTTCACGGCCGGCCTGGCGGCGATCTGTTCCGCAACTCCGCCGGTCTTCTCATCCTTCGCTTCCTGACGGCGGCTCTCCAGCTTCTTCTGCAGCGCCTCCGTATCGCTCTCAATGATCTTGCCGCCCGCGGTGACGACGCGCCTGCTGCCCTCTTCCATGGTCAGACGGCCTCCGACGACTTCAGCGTCCCCCGTCACGATCCGCGTCTTCGGCGCAGGCCGTCCGTCCTCCGGGCTCTCCACCGAGATCTCCTGCCATGCGTCCCCGGACTGCGGGCCGTAACCGCCGGCCTCATCCGAATATGTATCCTCCTCCGAAGCAGCCTGCGCGGCGGCGCGTTCCGCAGCGATCCGCTCCATCCGGAGCCGCTCCTCCGAAGCCGCGTCCGCCCGGATCTGCTCCGTCAAAACGCCCTCCTCCGAAAGCTTCCCGGCAGTCTCCGGATCATCTCCCTGATCGTACAGACCGCCGCGCCTGCCGTCGATGACATGGAGGACCGGCTCCCCGTCGAGACCGACCGGCGGCACGACCGTGCCGGGGATCCATTCCCCAGCCCTTTCATCCGCGTCGAACGGCACCGAATCATCCTCCGGATCCACATAGACAGGCGGCCTCGTGATGTTGCCCGTAAAGATATCCGCGGAGCTCTGCGTCCGCTCTTTCCTGTTCTTATATTCCTCCGGCAGCAGCTCGTCCATAAAGCCCTGGTTGCCGACCTCCGGATTGAAATCCGCCGGGCCCTCTCCGACCAGCTTCGGCCCTCTTCCGGACTTCGCGCGCGCAGGCTCCGGCCGGCGCGCGTCCTCGTCCGCCGCTTCGGTCTCCTCCGCGGAAAGCTCTTCGTATTTCTCTTCCTCATCCTCCGGCAGCCCGGCGTCCTCAAGCTTAGTCGAGCTGAGATCGACGCCCCGGACCTTCTGCTCCTCACGGAGCCTCCTGCGCTCTTCCTTCTTCTCCTCGCGGATCACACGCCTGCGGTCCGCGTCCTCCTTCGCGTACTGATACGCTTTCCCGCCGCCGCGCTTCACGACGGACACGACCGATTTCTCCGTGATGCAGACCGCGCAGATCACGAGCGCGATGATCAGGATCAGATACGCCCCGATGGTTCCCAGAAGCGAACCGATCCCCATCACAAGAAGGCCGCCCAGGAATCCGCCGCCGAGGCCGGTCTGCGCGCATCTGAGATAGATATCGCCGAGCTTCTGTCCCGCCGTGTACCCCGCTCCGAATACCAGCTCGGCCAGGCCGCTTAAGACCCACACGCCGGCCAGGACAGCGATCAGCTTCACACGCGCCAGCGCGCTGCCCCGGTTCGCCATCAGAAAGCATGTCCCCACGAAAAGCAGGATCGGCGCCGCGAATCCGATCATGCCGAACAGCCCCAGCTGGACAGACCTCAGGATCTCCCCCAGGCTTCCGCAGAGGCGGAAATTACTTAAAAATAAAAGCACAGCCACGGCGAAAGCCACGAGGATAAACACCTCGTCCGGAAGAAAACTCTCCTCCGGTTCCGGCTCCGGCGCCCTGCGCCCGCTTGTCTTTGTATTCGCCTTCGTCCCGGACGGCTTTCTGGATCCGCCCGACGATTTTTTGCGATTTGTACTGTTAGCCACGTTCCGTTAGCCTCCTTACCCTCATCCCGTCGAAGTATAGTATACAAAATGTGGAAGAAAATTGCAAGGCTAATGACGGGGGGATTTCCGAAATCCGCCGATCATCCGGTGAAGCCTGTCGAGGGCTTCCCGAATGCCGCCCACCTCGTTGATCAGACCGCATTCCACGGCTTCGGGACCGACCAGCACCGTGCCAAGATCGCGGGTCAGCATCTTGGTATTGAGCATCAGGCTCTTCACCTGATCGTAGCTGATGGCGGAATGCTCCGTGATAAAGCTCAGGATCCGGTCCTGGATCATTTCAAAATACTCATACGTCTGGGACGCGCCGATGACCATGCCGCTCATGCGCACCGGATGGATCATCATCGTTCCTGTCGGCACGATAAAGGAATAATCCGTGGATACCGCCAGAGGCACGCCGATGGAATGGCTTCCCCCAAGGACCAGCGACACCGTCGGGATGCTTAAGGAAGCGATCATCTCCGCGATCGCGAGACCGGCGTCCACGTCGCCGCCGGACGTGTTCAGAAGGACCAGAAGCCCCTCCACCTCCTCGTTGTCCTCGATCGCCGCCAGACTCGGCAGCACATGGTCGTATTTGGTGGTCTTCGTGTTGCCCGGGGCATTCTCATGGCCTTCCACTTCCCCGATGATGGAGAGCAGGCGGATCTTCTGCCTGCGCCCGTTTCCCTCAAGCGTCAGCTGGCCGTACTCCTCCAGCTTTCCGTCCTCATTCTCCCCGATCTCCTTCTCCGTCTTTCCGTCTTCCGGCTTCCTGTCTTTCTGCGGTCCGCTCCCGCCTTTTCCGGCCTTCCGCTGTCCGTCTTCCCGCTTTCTGTCTTCCTGGTTCTCTCTCATGTCCGGCTCCTTTGCAGATCATTTCATTGTCATACCGTATAGTTTGCCGGACATATACCGAAAATATGCAGGAAAACCGCTTTCCGCGGCCATCCTGCATCCGTTCAGTAGGTTCCTTTTTTCAGCAGTCTCCGCAGATAGCGGAACGTCTTCTCCTCGCCCTCGCGGCTCAGCATCACCAGGATCTTCTCCAGCAGACGGCTGGTGTCCGGGTGCATCACCGGCTTCACATGTGGCCGCTCCCATTTATAATACTCGAGCGGACTGGAATCCGTATAGTCCTTCCCGCGGTAGACCCGGCAGGCCGCGATCCGGTCCATGACCATCTCCACCACATAGTTTACCGGCATCTTCTGGCCGATCAGCCCTTTCGGCTCCCCCAGGGAGAAATCAAGCCAGTACTCGAAATGGTGCTTGTTGCGTCCCTTATGGTGGAGCCAGGCCAGCGAATAGCCCTTCTCCTCCCGCTCCGCCGCGTTGGGACTTCTGGTTCCCTGATAATAGCGGACGCCGGTCCAGAACTCCTCCGGAGAATATTTGGAGAGATCATGCAGAAGCCCCTGCTTATAGAGCCCCACGCGAAAACAGTTCTTCATCACCAGAAGTTTATGCTCGGTAATCGTTACAAAATGATGCCATACGTTGGATCCCTTCATGGTCCGGCCTCCTGTATTTGTACGGTTTTTGTACTTTTTTCGGTACTTTTCGGAATATTTCACGGAAAATATTTGACACCTTTTTGCAATTATGCTATTCTTACTACAGTTGCGACATTTCGGCACAACAATATCTTTTTCTTTCGGAGGTATCAATCATGAGCAAAGGTACAGTCAAGTGGTTTAACAACCAGAAGGGCTACGGCTTCATCTGTGACGAGAGCGGCAAGGATGTGTTCGTTCACTACTCCGGTCTGAACATGGAAGGCTATAAGACCCTCGAAGAAGGCGCTGCGGTAGAATTCGACGTAGTGGAAGGCGCCAAGGGACCACAGGCTACCAATGTAACAAAACTCTAATCAGCAGTGTACCTTTATTTATGTAGTATCGATACAGAGACACACCGGCAGATTACGACTGAGAGCCGCCCCGCCTGCACGGGGATGGCTCTTTTCGTATCTTTACTTTCTCTCCGCTTTGCGCAGCAGCTCCTCAAGCTCCTCCACCGTAAACGTATATTTCTTTCCGCAGAAATGGCAGCCGGCCTCGATGGGCTTTCCGTCGGCGATCATTTCCTGCAGATCCTTCTTCCCGATGCTGATCAGGGCCTTCTCCACCCGCGCCTTATTGCACCCGCAGTAAAACCGCGTATCCAAACGGTCCGTGATCTCCAGTCCGAGCCCGCCCAGCAGCGTCCCGAGCATATCCTCCGGCGTCTGCCCCGCGTCCAGAAGGGAGGTCACCGACGTGATCCCCGCCAGCTTCTCCTCGATCTTCGCCGCGATCTCATCCGATGCACCGGGCATCATCTGAATGATAAATCCTCCGGCCTGGCGCACCGTATTGTCCTTATTCATCAGAACGCCCAATGCCACCGACGAAGGCGTCTGCTCCGACGTGGCGTAATAATACGTCAGATCTTCGGCGATCTCGCCGCTGACCAGGATCGTCTGTCCCACATACGGCTCCTTCAGACCGATATCCATGATCACGCTCAGGACGCCGATTCCGAGGGCGCCCCCCACATCCAGCTTTCCCTGCGCGTTGGGCGGCAGCATCACCTGGGGATTGGCCGCGTAGCCCTTTACATTCCCCTTCGAGTCCGCCGTCACCGTCAGGCTTCCGATCGGCCCGTCTCCCTGGATCTTGATCGTCAGGAGATCGTCCTCCCCCTTCATCATGCTGCCCATCATGCCCGCGGCCGTCAGAAGCCGCCCCAGGGCCGCCGTCGCCACAGGGCTCGTATTGTGCCCGGCCCTGGCGGTCTCCACCACATCCCTGGTCGTGGACGCGAACGCCCGCACCTGTCCGCCGGCCGCCGTGGCCCGAATGATATAATCCGCCATTTTTCCGTTTCCTTTCTGCTTCTTTGCGGCATCGCCGCCGACATGGCTGCGGCCCGGACGCCCATGCGGTCCCTGCTCTCTCAGGGCAATCGCCTTTCCGCAGTCTCCCCGCTTCCATCCCGGGGCTTCCCGCAATTCTCAGCCTCAGCCGGGTATCTTCCCGCAATTCTCAGCCTCAGCCGGGTATCTTTCCGCGTTCCCGCAGGACCACGTAGATCCTCCCGCTGTCCCTGCGCGGCGCGTCACGGGTAAACGCGTCATACGCCGTTACAAACTCCATCCCCGCCTCCGCTGCCGCCTTCCGGATCTCCGCCAGCTCGTACGCCCGCTGATAATGGGTCTCGTCGTACCGCCGGTACAGATCCCCGTCCTCCCGCACGAACAGTGTCAGGTCGTATTCATTGATCCGGCTGTCCTCGTCATAATAATTCTCCCAGATGAACCCCGCGTCCTCCCGGCTCTCCGCGATCGTCTCCTCGCCGATCTCGTCCCGGTACTTGTGGACCGTATTCAGATCGAAAATGAACACGCCCCGCGGATCCAGATAATTGTTCACCAGCTTAAACACCGTCACCAGATCCTCATATTCCGTCAGGTAATTCATACTGTCGCAGAGGCTGACCACCGCCGCCACCGTGCCGTAGAGCTCAAATTCCCGCATATCCTGACAGAGATACAGAATATCCAGCCCCGACGCGTCCTTCTTCTCCATGGCGATCTGCAGCATCTCCTCCGATGCGTCCACGCCGATCATATCAAATCCGCGCCGCGCCAGCAGCTCCGTCAGAGTGCCCGTCCCGCAGCCCAGATCCAGCACCAGTCCGCCCGTCACCTGATAATCTGCCAGAAGTCCGGCAAGATATTCCGCCCATTCCTCATACGGGACATTATCCATAAATGCGTCATAGACCGCCGCAAATCCGCTGTATGCGTCCATCCTCCGCCTCCGAGAAAAAAGGCAGAACCATCATCCCGATGTCTCTGCCCTCACATATCGCTCCTACTGGTTCCTGCCGCAGCATTTCTTGTACTTCTTGCCACTGCCGCAGGGACACGGGTCATTGGGGAAGATCTTCTTCGCCTTGCGGACCGTACCGGAAGCCTTCTGCTCCTTATAGAGCTCCTTGCGGCGCTCCTCGCTCAGGATATCGTTCCAGGCCGGCAGATTGTAGAGCCAGTCCGCCCTGGCCGCGACCATATTGTAATAAAGCTTCTCCGGATCGATCTCGATCTTCACCTCGGTATCCTCGTCCATGGTTTCGATCGGGTTCTCGTAGCCCTTCAGGCTGTCATTGATCCCATCCAGGAAGCCGGTCATGATCAGGATCTCCGTATCATATTTCTCCGCCAGCTCCCTGACCGTGCCGGTGACCACCTTCTCCGGCTCCGCCAGGATCTGCTCATAGATGCCTTTCTCGATCGCGAAATAGCCGGACCACATCTGCTCTCTCTGTTTCTCGTCCAGCTCATTGCCGTATGCCATATTCCGCCATGTCTCAAGTAATGCCATGTCGATTCCTTCCTTCTTTCATCCAGCAGTGTTTGTAAACCATACCTTAGTATATAACAAGCGGAAGGTTTTTGCAACGGGATTTTCAGCAGGCGCTCTGTAAAGTTTCTTCAGCCTGGTTCATCCGGTAGTGGCTCCGGTCATACTGTTTCTCTGTCATCAATCTCCACCCCCTCGGTCCTTATAGCATGTTAATTACTGCTCCCTATCCTATCATCAAATGAATAACGATAGATGAAGTGAGACGAAAATCATCGAGCAGGGAGTTCATGCTTTATTTCGAATATTGCGTATACCGGCGCACTTCTGGCATGGATATAAGTTGAATCCGTTCATTCTATAATCTCAGCGTCATAAAAATGCCGCCAGCCGATTACTCGACTGGCGACACTAAGCATATCTTATAACCAGGGTTCAGCACTTCTTTCTTCAATCTGCAGAAATTCTTCCACCTTCTCGCTGCATTCCTGTCAAGCCTCATCTTCATCCTTCTTAGAAGCCAGAATTCCAAAAGCTCCCATCATGCCTAACGCAAACAGTGCAAATACCGCTACAGCTCCTACCGGTTTCTCATCACCTGTTACCGGAGCCATGAATGCCAGCGGCACGTCGTCATCTTCGATGTTCTCCAGCCGCTGGAAGCTGGAAAGCGGCGTCGGCTCATCCGAAATGTTCTCGATCGGAGGTGTGCCGCCTAACGGAGTCGGATTCTCAGGAATCTCTGTCGGATTTTCCGGCGGGTTCTCCGGCGGGTTCTCCGGCGTATTGCCGGGTTCGGTCGGCTGCTCGTAAGTATTTGTTACCGTTACAGTCGTTACCTGATCCGCTGTGACCGTTGCAGTTCCATCACCTGTTACCTCAAGGGTATAACCATCGATAGCAGCGTCTCCCTCTGTGATCGTATAGGTTCCGGGTACAAGGCTGCTCAGCGTCTCACTGGCTCCGGCCGTAAGCGTCACTTCCCGACTGTAGCCTTCCGGTCCTGTCACCGTGAACGTGTACTCTTTCGTCGTAGACGCTTCCGCCGGACCTCCTACGACTGCCTTCGTCAGCGTCAGCGAGCCGGTCTCACGGGTATATGTGTTCGTTACCGTTACTTCCGCCTCACCGCCCGCTGTGACCACTGCACTTCCACCAACTGTCACATCAAGGGTATAGCCGTCGATATTGGCATCACCCTCCGTGACCGTGTAGGTTCCTGTCGGCAGATCATCAAGCGTGATGCTATCCTCTCCGGTCACAGTCACGGTCCTACTGGAATTGTCAGGCCCTGTCACCGTGAACGTGTATTGCTTCGTCGTAGACGCTTCCGCCGGACCTCCTTCGACTGCTTTCGTCAGCTTCAGCGAACCGGTCTCACGGGTATATGTGTTCGTTACCGTTGCATTCGTCACCTGATCTGCTGTGACTGTTACTGTTCCATCACCTGTTACCTCAAGGGTATAGCCATCTATATTGGCATCGCCCTCTGTGATCGTGTAAGTTCCGGGTACGAGGCTGCTCAGTGTTTCACTCGCTCCGGCCTTAAGCGTCACTTCCCGACTGTAACCTTCCGGTCCTGTCACCGTGAACGTATACTCCTTCGTCGTAGACGTTTCATCCGGACCTCCTACGACTGTCTTCGTCAGCATCAGAGAACCGGGCTTCGGCGTATCCTTAACGGTCAGCGTTTTTCCGTCCGCACTGACCGCACCAGAGTCAGCACTAAGCACGTGAACATTTCCGCCAACGATTTTGAACACAACAGGTGAGCTCAGTTTTTGATATCCCTCGGGAGCCACGGACTCCACTAGTGCATAGGCGACATTTTCATTGAGTAACGCCCAATTGACCTCGACTGTGCCGTCAGTGCCGATGGTGTAGACAGCGGCGGGGTACAGTTGCTTGCCACAGTAGATCACTACGGACTGGCCAATCTGAGCGGCAGCGGCCTTGGCGTCGGTGGCATCCATGCCGCCCACGTTGGGGACGTAGAGGATGAACTGCGCGCCCTGGAGGGCTTCCTTAGTGTCCTGCGCCTCCTTTTTCAGCGTGAAGGAAGTACTGGAACCGCTGGAACCAGACTGGATATCACTGGTTTTGAACTCCCAGGTCTTGCCATCGGTCATGCTTTTCTTACCCTGGATCGTCACCGAATTGTTGATGGAAACATTGCCGATGGCACCATCCTTGAGGCCGTACTCGTAGCGGATGCGCAGGCGCATCTTGTCGGGGACGGTGAGGGTGATCTTGCCGTTCTCGGCGTCCACGGTCTTGGTGTAGGCGCTGGCCTCCAGGTCAACCCAGGTGCCGTCCGCAAATTTCATAACCGTGACGCTGTTGGGGTCGAGCTCCAGGCTGGGATTCTCGCTGGCCGCGTCCTCCACGGTCAGGGTACCGGTATCCGACAACTCCGCGGCCTGCTCGTTGATCTCCACGTAGAAGGCCACCTTGCCGTTCTCCAGCGCCGCTTCCTTGGTGAGGGCGCCGGTTGGGAACTGGAGCTGCTCGGCTACTTCAGCCAACACGCCTTCATCAAACTCCACCCAGGCGGTGTTGTTGATGGGCTCCTTTGCCGCATCAGTGGCAAACTCGGCATCGGGATTGGGCTCCAGGGTGTAGGTGAATTCGTACTGATAGTGACCGCTCTGGCTGTTGAAGTTCTGCTGGAGGGTCTGCTCGTCATCGGCGATAAAATTGCTCCAAGGGGCGGTGATAACGCCCTCGGTCACGGGGTTAGTGCCGGTGTAGGTGAACACCTTTCCATTTTGACCGTCGGGGTTCACCAGCGTAGCTTTGAGGGTGTCCTCCACATAGGTCATCTTGCTGTCAAACCGATCCTTGAAGACGATGCCGGAACCATTCTTGGGAATGGCGCTGTCGTTGTCCACGCCGTTGTGGAAGGTCACGGTGTAGTCGGCGAACCGCTCGGAGTTGAGGGGGTCGACCCTGACCTCGCCCTCCTTCTTCAGGGGATTGGTGAGGTTCAGGAAATGATCGTCGGCATCGGCGGCGCCCCAAATGACGCCCGCAGCCGTATTGCGAACCACTACGTCTCCGTGGGTTTTCAGGTAATCGGCCAGGGTCTCCGCGCCGCCATATGCGGCGTGCGCGTAATATGCGACGGGGTCTGCCGCAAGGAAATATGCCTTTGTGGGATCGATGGTGTATTCGATTTTCAGCTCCACATCGTGGCTCGCCAGGGATTCCGGCCAGTCTCCCCTCACTCGCACGACGCCATCCCACAAGGTCGTTTCTGTGGGATTGAAGATGATGGCGGTCTGATCACTGTATTTTCCGGAAAACTGAGTGCTTGCCCGCGCATTCAGCAGCATCTGCTCGCCGCCATAACTGAACGCAAGGACGGGGTAGACCCCAAATCGATGTCCGGCCGCTCCGTTTTCCGTAAACTCCCAGGTCTGTTTCGTACCGTTATCATCCGTATAGCTCGCTGTGATGGAAGTGACCTTGAGTGCATCAGAGTTCTCGAGATACGCCCTCTCCGTGTCGTCTCCGATATACATCGCGTCGGCCAGCCCGGCTATCATGCCTTGCCGCAGGTCTTCCCCTTGGTGGGGGATGTTGGCACCGACATACATGGTAACGCTGTAGGAAAGGTCCGTGCCGTTGGAGGCCAGTTTGCCGGTCTTATCAACGTCAATACCGTTCAGGCCTACACACACGGTTTTTTCATCCTGACGCTCCGTGAACTCGCTGGGGAGGTTTGTTCTAGCTACGTTTCTGTACACGCCATAGCCGGCCTCTCCCTCGGGGTATTGGGTGAACAGCGCGATATAGGCTCTGTGATACTCTATATCCGCATAGTATTTATTATCTTCGGGCAGTGTGATTGTGACGTTCTGTCCGACCTGCTCCAGGATACCCGCCGTCTCAGCCGCTCCGGTCTCTATCAAATCGCCAATCCAATGGCCATCCCCATCAATGAACACCAGCCCTAAAACGGTAAGCTTCTCAGGCAGTTCGTCCACAACCTTGGTACCCTTCAGGGACAGATAGGGGTCGTAAACTTCAATTCTCCATTCGATTATGTTCTGTCCTTCAAGATCCTCTCTTATCCAGCCTTCCTTATCCAGCTTGCCCAGGAAGACCTGATAGGTTTCCTCGTCGGTCAGAGGATCGGCGGTAGTGTCGCCGTTGGGATATACGCTGACGGCGTTGTCCACATCGAAGGAGGCGGCGCTGGCAGCCTTGCTTCTCACCAGCCCTGACACGTCCACGTCGTAGGTGATGGTGACGCTGCTCCCGGCGGTGAGATTCACGGAAACATTGTTCAGGGTGAAGCCGTCGCTGGTGGTCTCGGCGGTGACGGGAGTACCGTCAATCTTCACGCTGTTCTCCAACAGCTTCGCGTCCGCAGTCTCGATCGTATCGGCGACGGTCAGACTGTCGATATCCTCGCTGGTAGGGTTGCTGACAGTCACAGTATAATGAATGGAGTGGGTCGTGGCGTCATAGCTCACGGCCTCCTTCTTTACCTTGGGCTCGGTGGCAGGTTCAGGAACATAGATGCCAGCGGAGCTGCCGGTCACGATCTCCAGGTTCTCCAGGTCCGCGCCCTCATTCAAGGTGCCGGTGAAGGTGATGTAGGCGCTGTCGATGCCGGTGGTGTAGCGGAACAGGATGGTCTTGCCGTCATTGAGAACGACCACGTCGTTATTCTCTACACCGTCAACCACGCTGGCTGTGACATCCCCGTCCAGGCAGATGTACATCCACGTGCCGTCCTTGCAGTAGTCCTCGGAAGCTCCCACGGCACTCAGCTCGTCAGCGGTAGCGGCCCGGAACATCAGGCTCTGGTCCTCGGGTGCCTTGAACGTCATTTTCACTTTGTACTGTCCGCCGATTTCCAGATCCCCTTGGGTGAGTTTTGTGCCATCCATATTGGTGACTGTAACTTCGGTCAAAAAGTCAAACAAATTTCCAGAAGTATAAGAATCAGGCAGTGTCAGAACTATCGCACCACCAACCGGCAGCCCATCCGCATCTCCCGGTTTTTCAGAAGGATCCCCGTTCGAGCCGGACGCGACATCGATATCGGAGTCTATTATGCTGTCGGCTCTGTCACCACCAGAAGGCGTAGCCAAGGGAGTCTCTGCAGAGGACTTCGATGTTCCGTCAACGTGGAGCGTCACGACAGGATCATCGTTGCCGGCATATTTAATACAGAAATCCCGACCATCCGGATTTTCGTTGATAAACAGCGCAATCGCCCGTTCTTCTGTTACATCATAGAAAACCCGCAGGTTTGTTTTAGCATCATTACCGGTTTTTACCGACATATTCAAACCGGTAAGTTCATAAATGTGGTCGCCTCCCAAAAGGCTCTCGCAGCCGCCGTCATCAAATATTTTCGAATCATCATAAGTAAACGGCTCTTGCTGTGGTTCATTCCCAGACTCAACCGCCTTGATTGCGGTTCTCAGTCTAACCGGATTGATCTCATAGCAGATCTCATTCTCATCCGGCTGAGGTTCGCCCGCGTAGGCAGTACCTGCGTCTGCCAGGACATTTACCAGCACCATAAGCACGGCCATCAAAAAGGCCAAACCACGACGATATTTCATTCCTAATCCTTTCATCATATTTTTCCTCTCCCTTTTAGATTTATCAGTATTCTTTCTGTTATTGATATATTTTACAGCTGCATATGCTGTCCGTCCGGCTTAGCTCACGACGGCAACGGCGCTTTTTTTCTTCGTTCCCGTCTCCGGAAAAGCCTTTTTCTCTCTTCCCGCTCCTGCACCACTGAGCACTGATTGGATCAAATAAATCATCTCCAGGCAACTTCGGAAATAGATCCTCTGGTTTCTCCAGCAGATCTCTCCCTGCCAGCTGGTATGCTGGCGGCATATGACACGCACCAGGAAAGTCTCTTTCCTCCTGGCCGCGCCGCGGCGTTCCCGCCCCACATACCATTGGGACCGGTTCTCCGGCTGATCTGCCCCGCATCTTTCCAAAGCGCGTACATCTACAATGGTCTTGTGTGAATGAACTCCGTTTTTTGTTTGGAATGTTCTCATGGATGCGTCATCGGAGCAATATTCATTCTCATCCATCCATCCGTTCATCATAAGGAGCGCCTGATCCAGGCCCACAAAAGGTACAACTTCACCGCAGGATAACCGATTGATCATACCCGTTGCACAGCCGTGCGCAGACATCTCCGTATGCAGCAGAAATGCGAACTCATTTTTCTGAACCCGTTCAGCCATATGCCCTCCTTCCCTAGACCAATGTGGTATATGAAGCAGTATAATGGGGTATATAAATTAGTATGGGGGTGTCGTGGAGTTGTTCACTCTGCGACGGTCAACGGGAATCACCTGTAAATCCGGCTTACCGTTCTCCGAAAAATTCACCACTCTACGGCCATCAATGCAGACATTTTCTGCATATTTCTTCGTTTCAGTTCCATTGGCGGATGCACATACCGGTTCAGCGTGATGTTCACATTCGAATGTCCCAATATCTCGCTTAAGCTCTTCACATCAAATTCCATCTCCACGCACTGTGTCGCGAAAGTATGCCTGAGCGCGTGGAAATTTATCTTCCCTATGCCTGCATTTTCCAGAACCTTTTCAAAATATCGCTCCATCGTCCGCGGCTCCACATACGCGTTCTCCCTGCCGGTCAGAACATAGCCTGTCCGGTTTCCGCGATAGTCAGACAAGAGGCTGGCAAGTTCCGCCGGCATCGGGATCCTCCGGTTCGAGCTGCGGCTTTTGGGCGGAGTGAAGATTATTTTTGTTTTCCGTTCCGGGTCATCCTTTGTCTGGATTCGCTGCATCGTCTGATGTACATAGACAGTCTGCTCAGAAAATGAGATATCCTCCCACTTAAGGGCACAGATTTCCCCCAGCCGCAGCCCGATAGACAGACAGATCAGGATCCCGGCATTCCGGTCATTAAGATTTCTGTAAAGATACCTGTACAGTTTTCGCACTTCCTTCCTGGTCAGAATCCGCATTTCCTTTGATTCTTTCTTTACGGTAATGGAAGAAATGTTGAACGGCACAGTCATACCGCAGTCGGCGGCGTAACGGAACACTCTCCGCAGAGCTGCCATGATATCCGAAACGGTCTTGGATGAAAGGCCTTTTTTCTTTCGTCCACCCACCGAAAGCAGCCTGTTGCAGAATAGTTCCACCGTTTCCCGGTTGAGCGCACACCACTGTATGTCTCCAAGTTCCGGGACGATATAAGTATTCAGCAGGTTCCAGTATTTTATATAGGAAGACTCCTTGACCTGACACTTTATACTGTCCAGCCATTTCCGCGCATACTCTCCAAGCACGGCCGTATTCCGCGCGGTCACATCCCGAACGTTCCCAAACTGTCCGGCGGCCTGCAGCGAAAAGTCCGGTGCGTCTGCAGTTCCGGGTATCCCTCGGGGCACCGCCGTTTCCGGCCCGCAGGGCACAAGCACATATCTGCCGTTCTCCGACTGCTCAAGCATATACAGCCCTGCGCCGTGTCCATCTGGATCCAGATAAACAGTCCTGCTTTTTTCCATTATCGTTTTCCTCCTTCTCAGACAAAACTGCGTTCAAATTTCATACTTTTTTAAGCAGCTCATTGTTGACAAATGAATCTCTCTTTTGTATAATTTGGATATAAATAATAAGTTTTTGGCAATGTCGCAGAGTGAACAACTCCACGACATTTTCTTTTGAAAAGGCATAAAACAGGATATCCCATTACAATACTGGGGCTTGTTTTTTATTACTGTGCTTTTCAGAGTTATTGTTCTGCCAT
Organism: uncultured Lachnospiraceae bacterium; assembly: GCA_947600145.1. GTDB lineage: Bacteria > Bacillota > Clostridia > Lachnospirales > Lachnospiraceae > UBA3402. The sequence goes on from CANQGA010000013.1 coordinate 32,477, forward strand.
GCCCAAAAACAGAAAACGGGCCCAAAAGAGCCCGTAATCCGTAGTATAATTAAATACAAAGTCAAAAGCGCATAGTAAAAAGAAAACGAAGAAGTCTTATTAGAGTACACCAAAAATCCGGGAAGTCCTCTGCTTTCTGAGAATCTCCCGGATTTTTGCCAGCTATGATCGAAAGTGCAGTTCATGTATCTATTTCTGATGATTTTGCGATACCCTTCTTGATTTTAGAACATCTAAATATTAAATCCCCGTATTTAAGCCAAAAATACCGGTTCCACCGCGCCTTTGCAGTGGAACCGGCTAAAAAGGGGAGGATAAGTATTAATCTTCTCTTTCGTACTAATCACAGTATCCCCCCGCAGAGATGTTTTATACACGAACTATCAATTATTTTTTCGCAGCTTCCTCCTACTCAAACTGAGACGCGTAGAGCTTATAATAGAATCCCTTCCGAGCCATCAGCTCCTCATGGGTTCCCTGCTCCACCACGTCGCCGTGATCCACGACCAGGATCCGGTCCGCGTTCTGGATCGTGGAGAGGCGGTGGGCGATGACGAAGCAGGTCTTGCCCGCCATCAGCCGCCGCATGGCCTGCTGCACCTGCCGCTCCGTGGACGTATCCAC
>CANQGA010000014.1 GCA_947600145.1 uncultured Lachnospiraceae bacterium
CGCACCATCTGTTCTGAAATGCGGATTAGGATTTGCGCCGTGGGAAATCGGTTCTCCCTTTCTTCTGCCATTTGGTGTTGCCCCCACCTTGCTTCCGTATTCAATGGTTCTGGACCAGGAAAACCATCCCGGAATCAGCTGCCTTCCTTTTGGCATCGGCTGCGCCTTTACAATACGCACCCAGCTTTCAGTCATTCTCTTTGCCCACTCATCAGAAACGGTTCCGCCCTGACAGTATTTCGGAGCAGAGTTCAAAATCAGCCTGATTCTTTCGTCTGCAAAATTGCTGTCAAGCGCCTCATATACTCCATCCCAAGTGAGTATTTTTTCCTTTTCCACTCTTGTTTCCAAAGCTCCGAAAGAATCCGCAACAACAGCGAGGCCTGCTCCATCCACTCCCACCGTGTAAAGTTTCGCGCACTGGGAAATGTCTGCTCCGCACTCTATGGTATTTTCCATCATCAGATTCATAATCAGTTCCGGAGTCACTTCCCATACATGGTCAATATGCAGATTCACGCCTTCCGCTGTCACTTCCACCGCTTTTTTTACGTGTTCTTCATAAATTTCAAACAGCCTTTCTGTACTGCGCACTTTCTCTCTGCGCATATCTTTCATGGCCTCGTCAAACACTTTTGCAACATTGACCTTTACCGTGTCGTTCATCGGAAACTCTTTTCCCGGCACACACATCCAGTTGCATCCCACAGCAATTCTCTCTCTTGCAGTCTTTTTATCAATCCCGTTTCTCATATAGCCTTCTGCCAAAGCTTTATCGTTGCAGAATCTCGGCCACGCATTTTTATTTTTCAGAAGATAATAAACTGCCCTTTTCAAAAATTCTCTGTCACAATTTTCATGAACTCTGACTGTAAGATTTACAGCAATATTGATAGAATCTGCCGCCTCTAAAATCAGGTAAGATAAATGATTTGTCATATCCTTATCATTTTCATCCACACCGGAAATCTGGTAGTAATGCGGGTCAATCAAAAGCAGGTTCGCAATTAAGAATTTTGCTTTCTCATCATCTAAAATTCCTGCTTTCACATCCCTCTCATAGTACGGATATAAAAGACCGTCCAATTGAAATCCTGCCCCGTCTCTTGTGTAGATACGGGAAGCACAGTTGAAAAACGCAGTCCACTGACACACTTCCTGAAAAGTAGCCGGAGCATCATATCTGATATTCTCACAAGTCCTTTTCATTTCCTTAAGATTCGCCGCAATATCTGCATTCTGCTCTTTTTCAATCATCTCTTCTAACTTGTCAATGTGTCTTTGCACAAACGCAATGATGGACTTCACACAGCGTTCTTCTGCATCGTAAAATGCTTTTTTATCAGGGTTGACCGCACGATATTTTTCAATCTTTTTCAAAAATCCGCCAAAGCCAAGCGAAAATCCGATTCGATAATCACAGGCGAAGTGGGCATCTCCGTCAATTCCTGTTGTAATGTTGTATTTTTCCTGAAGCGACTTTAAGTGATCATACGGAAATCGCTGCTCGTCCCAGCGTTTGCTCCACTGATTCGTAGCGCTCTTTATAAACTCCTGTGTTTTTGGATTTTTCTTCAGCCAGTCCGGCATATAGTGAAGATCTCCGCGATAATTTACCAGCATATCCCGCCATCTGCCGCACAACATTTCATTGGGATCAATGTAGGGCTCATGTGCATCCATAATTCGACAAAAGTTTTCGCTCATACCGTCATAACCATAAAAGCTGCCGTTTGTGCTGTTATACCACGGCTTTACAAAATAACCTTCCGAGAGCGGAACAGTTCCAAAATCGTCTAAATCCGTATATCCGTTTTGTTTTCTCTTTTCCAGTGTATGCGCTATTTTTGTATCACGCATTGCCTGTAACCTACTCGCATATGAATACATATTTTTTTAACTCCTTCATATATGCTGCAGATGGAACGGAAAATCCATCTGCCTTTATTCCCAAAGCCTCTCTCTTTGCCGTCCCCAAAGGATGGTATGGTAGCAGCTCATATTTTTTTATGTTATCAAACTGTTTTAGAAATGCCGAAATTTCTCCTATCCCCTGCGAAATTCCGGGAATAACAGGTGTTCTTGCGATGATGGGAATTCCTATCTCGTTTAATCTGTAAAAATGTTCTTTTATTTTTGTGTTTTCTACACCTGTATATTTTTTATGCAGGGCATTGTCCCAAATCTTCAAATCTGCCATACACAAATCCAGCTTTTGAAATATTTCTTCATCAAAATAAATCAGCGAAGTTTCCACCGCACAATGAATGCCTTCTTTTTTACATGCATCAATCAGCGCATTCAAAAATTCCCGCTGCAAAAAAGGCTCTCCTCCTGAAAAAGTAACGCCTCCATCTTCTTCATAATAATCTTTATCAAAAAGGACTTCTCTCACAACTTCCTCTACACTCATTTCTTTTCCGCAGATAACCCTCGCTCCCGAAAAACATCCCTGACTGCAAAGACCACAGCCAATGCATTTTTCAGGATAATACATCAGCTGTGGCTTCATCTCGATACATTCCGGATTATGGCACCATGCACAATGTAAGGGACAGCCTTTCAAAAAGACTGTGGTCCGAATACCAGGTCCATCATGCACAGATGCTCTCTGGATGTCTGCAACGATTCCTTGAATCAATATATTTTTTCCTCTTTTCCGCTTTTCGAACTCTTCATTAAGGCATCCATAATTGCCATAATCTCTACATTCTTGTCAAAGGTTAACGTTTCATGGATTGGTTTTCTTTCATTTATGTGCGCCGCATAATGCCATGGCATGTTTTTGTAATCATCACTCAGCGTAAATTCCGGCACCGGAACTTCTTCGCCAAATATATCGTAGATTTTTACATCCGGTTGATTCTCAGCGCCGCCAGTACATGTGATAACTCCATCCTTGCAAATCACGGTAGGGCCTGAAGGCATCATAACTCTTGGAGTTGTCCACGTTCCTTCTAATACAGACATCTTGCCATCATATTTTACAATTGCCGCAAAGTTGTCTGCCGTATCGCCAAAGGGGGTATTTAGATTTGCTCCATATGCGAGAACACTTTCTTCTCCATCACCCATAAGCCATTTTGTAAAAAACGCTCCATAGCAGGAGATGTCAAGGAATACACCGCCGCCCAGTTTTTCCTGGTGCCACCACGTCTTTCCTCTCTGCTCATCCGTCATTTCTTCCGCTTTCGCAGTGACTCCTCTATGTTTCGCGCCTTTTCCCAATGGACCTGTATGGCCATTCATGTAGTGGAGTTTTATCGGTTCTCCCACAATTCTCTGCTCCAGCGCTTTCTGCATTTTATGAATGTAGCCTCTCCACATAACCGGCCAGTTTACGACGGCCTCGATGCCGTATTTCTTTATAACTGCCTGCATCTTAAGCGCTTCTTCCAAATTTAAAGCAATTGGTTTCTCAATGCAAATGTTGATACCGCGTTTTGCACATTCTTCCACTACTCGGACTTTCTGTGCGTTCTCTGTCAGGATAAATGCCAAATCCGGCTTTATCTCGTCTAACATCTGTTTATAATCTCCATAAATATTGGAACAATAATTTTCTTTCACATTCTGCATGTTCCATACTGGTGTATAGCGAAGCGGTGCAATTGCCTCCGCTTCTGATGGTACATCAGCTACAGCCACCAGTTCAAAAGATGGCTGCTCGCTGATATAAAGTGCAACTTCGTTTACATGCATATGTGAAAATCCAATAATTACTGCTTTAATCATAATTTTCCACTTTCCTTATATATTAAAACTGAAATGGTTCTTCTGCCATTTCTACCTTTCCGGAATTGCAAGAGCGAATACCTGCATCAAATGCACTCATAACTTTCATATTGAAGTCTGCCGAAAGCATTTCATACACAGGTTTCCCTTCTCTCACAAGTCCGATAATGTTCGTCCCAATACTTTCTTCCATATCCTCTGGCACATATACTGCGTTTGGTTTTGGTGACGGCTGATAAGGAATTAAATCTTTGTATACTTTTACTTCTGGATTAAATCGGTCAGCAACAATGACGCCTTCAGATCCATAGATAACTGGTCCTGTCGGAATCTCGCCATTATTCATAGTTGACCATGAACCCTCAATCAAACCTACACAATCTCCAAAATCAATTGTAAACTGTGAATAATCTTCTACATCTGAAAACGGAAGGAAGAAGTTCTTCTTTATTCCATACACTTTCTTCGCTGTTTTGCCTGTAATCCATGTTGCAATCGTACAGCCATAGCATGCATAATCACAGATAGATCCTCCGCCTTTTTCACTTTGATACCACCAAAGTTTTGAAAGTTCTTCCGGTGTATATTCATTTAATTTGTAAGGCCCTCTTGTAGATGGACTTCTGTACTGAACCCGCTGAATATCACCAACGACTCCTGACTGTGCCAGTTCTTTTGCTTTCCGAAAGCTTGCAAACCATGCAATCGGCCAGTTAACAATCAGTTCTCCTTTGCTCCTTTTATGCGCACGATACATCCTTTTTGCGCCTTCCATGGTAAGTGCCATTGGTTTTTCCAGTACCACGTGAATTCCCATTGCGAGAATTTCTTCTGCTACCTCCACATGATCTCTCACATCGGTAGTTACAACTGCTACATCAATATCCTGTTTTAATAATTTCTTATAATCATCCCAGATTTCTAATGGAACTTTTTTTGATGTATTTAATTTTATATGAGTTTCAAATTGTTCCTGTGATTCCGGATGATAATCTGCCACTCCAACAAATTCTATGTCTTCTTTATGTTTATATAATTGATTTGATAATTGTTCTAAATGAATATGGGCCATCCCGATAAATGCTACACGAATCTTTTTCATTGTATTTTCCTCCTATTCCCGCTCTAAAATGTTGTTTCCAGCTCTACCGTAGTACCTGATTTAATTGCCTCCGGAATCTTGCATATGATTTCCAGCACGTGTCTTGCATGTTCTGCTGAAAGTACCGGATCCCTGTCCTTTTCGATTGCGTCAACCATATCTGCCAGGCAGCAGCACTGGCTTTTCAGCTTCTTTGGAATCTTCACGCCAGGCATAGGCTTCATCCAGCCGCGGATTCCTTTTTCCGGATTATCCACATACACTTCCGGAATCGGATTTGTCATATACCCCTCCGTAAAGCAAATGGTTCCTAAGTCCCCATAAATTTCAAGTGCCGGCGTTTTTGATGCCTTTTGGGAAAAACCGGTATCTACAACTGCCATCTTGTTATCCCCAAAATCTAAGGTAATGACATATTGATCCGGGATCTTATCTGTTTGAATTACTTTTCCGTCAAAAGAGCCGGAACGAACCATTCTGGCCGGGCAGGTAATCTTTGCCATGCAGGCAACCTTTTTTGCAGGTCCGAAAATAGTGGTCACAATCTGAAGGCCATGTACTCCCATATCAATAAGTGCTCCTGCGCCATCCTCATAAAACCAGATTGGATTTACATCTCTGTATTGAAAATATTCTGGTCCGCCGTGGGACATATTGCATTTTGCAAAATATGCATCTCCGATGACGCCATCCTTTATCCACTGCTTTGCTAAATTGAGATCATATCTCATTGGATGAATTGGAACGCATACAAACTTTACATTCATCTTTTTCGCCATCTCAATCTGCTCTGTCAGCTTCTCTACGGTTGGCGCCGCCGTTTTTTGTGAGATCACGTGTTTGCCGGCTTTTAAAAGCTTCATATTGATTTCATAATGCTCCTGTATGATTGCTGCATCAATTGCAATACCAAAATCACAATTTGCAATCAAATCATCTACATTTGTGTAATACACCGGCACATTAAAATCTTCGCACACTTTCTTTGCAGTCTCTTCAATCGGATCAACCACTGCCACAATATCTGCATTTGCCTCACTGCGAATATTCGGAAGGTATTGTCCTCTTGCAAATCCGCCACAGCCAACGACTGCCACTTTCCATGCTTTTTTCATACTATTGTCTCCTTTTTCACAATTTTAATGAATTGTTATACTTGAAATTATAATTGTCTTTGCTATAATAAGCAATATGATATATCCACATTTATGTATACTATATTAACACCGCAAAGGTAAGGAGCGCTTTATGTACTATTCTTTTGAGCTAAATGAATTCCCGCTGATTACTCAATCATACAGCGTCACTCGAAATACAGTCTGGGAGATTGCAGAACAAGATAATATGATCATTTTTATTCATGACGGAAGTTGTGCGATTACCTGCGAACACGAGAAATCTATCTTACAAAAAGGGGATATCTATTTCATACCTGCCAATCACCCTTATTGCCGCTATTCTATCGACAACACTATGTGTACGATGTCCTATATTCATTTTACCCTTTCTTCAAAAATTGAACAAATCGGTTTGCCGGAATTGATAAAGCAGATTTCCGATGTCAAAAATACTCTTGACAATCAACTGCTGAATGGTGCTCCTTTGCTTTCTAAACAAAGTAATATTTACCTGCAGGGCAAAAATACATTAAAAGACTATTCAAAAGTTTTTCAGCAATCGAATAAAATTATAACTTTTTCCAGCAGCAGAGAACTTATGTCCGGACTACATGCCTCTATCGTCCTCTGCAGTATTCTGACTTCACTGTCGCAAAATACAATTGAGCAGGCATCAACCGATAGTATGCTGACAAATTCATCAGGAATACCGGATAACTTAAAGAAAGCAATCCAGTATATTCGAAGCCACTATACGGAACCGATTACTCTAAATGATTTGACAGCACACTGCAATGTGTCGAAGCAACAGTTAATCCGATATTTTAAGACCGCATTTCAAACGACACCGGTCGCCTATATTACCGCTTATAAGATTTCTCTTGCAAAAGAGCTGCTATTTCGCCAAACTCATCTGTCGATCAAAGAAATCTCTGATGAATTAGGGTTTGATAACCAACATTATTTCACAAGAGTTTTCACAAAGATAACGGGTGAAACGCCTTCCGATTACCGTTACCGGACCAATCATTTTCCACATCGTTCTAAAAAAGAAGCTCCTCAATCATGACTTCGCGATTCCTGGCAGCAGAAAGATATGCCGCTTCTAAAATGGCAGTTGTGTTAATCGTTTCCTGAGGTTTTACAAAAGGCTCAGCATTTCCCTTTAACACTTCTGCCAGATTTTTTATCAGACAGAAATGTCCATAGAAAGGCTCATCTTTAAAACCGCTTGGCCCAACTTCCAAATCAAACACATCCTCTGCACCAACATAGATTTTCTTATTCTCCATGTCCACACCACATTTTTTGCCGGCAAGCACAATATTGTTTTCTTCTCTCATATTTGCCGCCCATGAAATCTTAAAGCTAAGTGCCGCGCCATTTTCAAAAGTCACCTGTCCCCCGGCAAATGATTCTACATTCATCTCATCCGGATTAAAATAAGAGGAATCTACTTCTCCCTTTAATGCTCCCGAACTTTTTGCCGAGCCAAGCTCATCTGAATGAACCTTACTCATAACTGCCATGACACTGCGTGGTTTTGGATTCCCCATGAGCCATAATACACTGTCAAATCCGTGAACACCGATATCAATAAGCGCACCGCCTCCGCTATATTCTTTGATGTGAAATTTTCCCCATGTCGGAATCCCTCTGCGGCGAATACGCGAAAGTTCTGCATAATACACGTCACCTACTTTTCCGGCATCTATCAGTTCCTTTGCTGCCAATCTTTCCGGCAGAAAACGAATACTCTGGCACGTCATGAGAAGTTTTCCCTGCTCCTTTGCGTAGTCAAACATTTCACAGGCATCTGCATAAGAAAATGCCAGCGGCTTTTCACAAAGAACATTTGCACCGTAAGAAAGGGCCAGCATTACAAATTCCTTGTGTGACATATTAGGTGTGCAGACAGACACTACATCCGGCCGCATCTCTTTTAACATGGTTTCTGCATCGGAATAGTAATTTGGAATACCGTGTTCTTTGGCGACCTTTTTTGCCGATGCTTCCAATACATCGCAGACAGCAACGATTTCAAAATCATCGGATTCATTTTTGTACGCTGGAATGTGTGCATTTTGTGCAATCATTCCGCATCCGATAATACATACTCTGTTCATTAGAATTCTCCTTTTGTATTTCTAGAATTAATTTTTACTATCCTGCATCTTCTACACATAATATTAGCACTGCGGCTTTCCCTGCCAATGCAAAATACACACTAAAACTTATCATTTACAAAAAAATCATATGCAATATCATTATAATTGGTCAAATATTCATTCCCATAATCGGGATATATCACGTGTTTTTTTTCTGCAGTGCATTTTGTTGTATGCAGCATATTGTGTTGAAGGCGGGCAGATTTTATCTAAAAGTCCGGTAAACATCATGACATCGGCTTTGATACGAGGAGCAAGATGCTGCAAATCAATGTATCCTAATTTTATAAAGATTTCCTCTTCTCTCTCATGCCGCGGATCAAACAATCTAAAATACTCTCTCAGTTCCCCATAAGCTTCCAAATCCAGATCCATGTCCCACACACGCTTATAGTCACATAAAAACGGCTCCGCGGGCGCAATCTTCGCAATTCTCGGCTCTAATGAGGCACAGGCCAATGTTAATGCTCCGCCCTGGCTGCCTCCCATTGCATATACTTTGGAATCATCGATATCTTCCATATCCATTACAATTCCCGCAAGCTCTGCCGTATCAAGAAAAATATCATGATACAATAATTTTTTGGGATTCTCTTCATCTAACCCTCTGATTATATGTCCATGTACCGTATTCCCGCATACGCCGCCTGCATCTTCACTCTTTCCGCCTTGTCCACGTACATCCATGGCAAATACTGCCATGCCACTTGCAGCGTACCCCAGCTTCTCAAACCAATCCCCGCTATTTCCGCGGTAGCCATGAAATTGTAATACTGCCGGAATCTTTTCAGTGATATTTTTCGGGCGCAAATACTTCACATGAATTCTTGCTTCCTTCACGCCTGTAAAATACATGTCATAACATTCTGCAACCGGGCTTTGAAATTCGGTTTTTTTCATCGTCACCCGCGGATCAACCGCTTTCATCTCCGCAATAGAAGTGTCCCAGTATTCATCAAAATCGGATGGTTTAGGATTCACTCCTTTATATTGCTCCAATTCTTTTATCGGCATATCTACGATCGGCATACTATTTTATTAGCAGGCTTTTTTAAGACTTTGTATTCTTCCAGATTATAGTCCACCCGGATCACGGTGCCGTCCGAGTAAGTGACCTCATAGACATTTTCCGCAACCTCCTCGTGATTTTCCATGAAGGCCGTATGGACAGCGGAAAGCCGGCCATACAACGCCGCCCCGTCCCGGATCTTTGACACGGTCTCCCGAAGCTGCGAATCGGTATCACATACCGCGTCGTCCTTTCCCATCCAGTTGTTTTCATCCTCCATAAACGCGGAGTAAAAATAATAAGAAGGACGTCCTCCGTATTCGATCATTTTCAGCACCGTCTTTTTGTCCTTCAGCGTCGCGTTCACCGTCCGGGAATACGGATTGCTGAGAACGTATCCGTGATACACCAGCTGCCAGAACGGAACCGGCTTATCGCAGAGCCCGCAGCCGCTGTCCTGTCCGAAACTGAAACTGATATAAAGGCCGTAATCCAGATACGGCGCAATAAAATCATAGGCGCCTTCGGAAGAGATTCCGCCGAAAAGCCGGCGTGACAGATCACACAGATACTTCATGCACGTTGCCGCCCCGCCGGTGTGAACGGGGTGCGCCTCATGATAGCAGGGCCGCGGAGGGACCACTCCGATCACGTCTATATAGTGCGTTCCGTGAAACCCCAGCTCCGCCACCTTCGGCAGGATATCTTCCGCCAGCCTGCAGGCCGCCCTGGGACAAAGCTGGCTCACCTGACCGCCGCTCCACGCCAGATCCTGCCCGACCACCGGTTTTTTCTCCCTGTCCAGACGCGTATTTTGCGGGTCATACAGACTGGAAATTTCATATTGTTCCGTACTGTTGGTATGACAGGTGATCTGGTAACCCATGGACTGGGCCTTCCCGATCAGCCGCCGCAGTCCTTTTTCTCCGCCGAGTTTTTCTTCCACCGGAAAAGCCTGCGGCCATCTTCCGTCATGTCCCCGGATATTCCACCCTACAAGGCAGATTTCCGCCTTATCGACCCCCTGGGCCTTTAACTCGTCCAGAATATCCTCCACGCGGGCAAAATCACACGCCACCCGCATCTCCGGTTCATTTTCCGGCGTCTGATGCAGCACCGGAGACGGCGCCGGCTTCCATCCGCAGCGCACCCGGATCAGCACGGAATCAGCCGCGTACGCCAGCGTCTCATACCGCGTGATCCTTTCTGAAAGCGGCGTCAGTTCTCCCTGCGCCTCCTTAAACGCGCGATAACGCCGCGCCATTCCCGAATAATTTGCGTTCTCCCCGGAAAGCAGAAAATACTCCACCCTGATATTCTCATACGGCCGCTGCCCATAGATATCAAAAACCGGATAAATGCAAAACCCTTTCGCTCCTCCGGATATTTTCAGCGTGTAATCATAAGGCATCCCGCTGATCACCGCAAGGAATGTATATTTCTCCGATTTCACCCCGAACAGCGGCATACTGCTTCCCGCAAGCTCCGTTTCAAAAGCATCGGGATGCCGCGAAAAAAAGCTCAGGCAGTAATCATCGCACCCCGCCGCTCTGGGCAAAACCATATATCCGTCATCTCCCTGTGCGGCGACAATGCCGCAATAATCCACCTCCACCCGCTCCAGTCCGCCAAAATCCGCGTCCGCGGACACCGTCACACAGATATGGTCCGCTTCCTTCTCAACCGCCGCCGCGATTTCCCGATATGTTCCGTCTTTTCTGATCCCTCTCACTTTCATCTCACACCTCCGCCAATTGCCGCTCAGATATCCGTATTCAATTTCACCAGTTTCAGCGGTTCGCCGTTTTCAACCACATAGGGATAAATGCTGTGCACAGGCTCCAGCAGCTCGAGAATATTTCCGCTGTAGCTTCCTCTCACATAACTGTTCAGAACCAGGGAAGGGCTGCGGTGTACCCGGGTAGCCAGCTTTACGGCCTCAAAGTACGGTTCATATTTTCCGATATCCTCCGGGCGGATAAAATTCGTCCTCTCGATCAGCGCGGCATAATGCTTCTCCTCCGACAGATACTCTCTGCAGATCCCGCAAAAGGCATAGGCGTTATCCATCTGCGCAATCTCCGCTTCATGGGCTACAAGATTATCATGGAAGATACGGGCGGAGCAATGATTCAGGCAGCCGCTGTTGGCAAGTCCGAAAAGCTTTTTCCCGTTCCAGTCGCACCACCGGCGCAGGCGGCGGACTGCTTCCAGATCCCTGTTCAGCTCCCTTTTCATGTAATAACTGTCAAAATAATTTGATAGATACTCCATCCCCTCCACGGTGCCGATCTCCATATTCACAGATGCCCGCACCTTAAGCCCCTCAAAATTATCCTTCAGAAACCTGGCAATCAGCGGAGAAGTCGTCGTGACACAGTCAAGCCCGAAACGAGTGCGAATGTAATCCACCGTCATGCCGACCCGGTCGAAAAACGCCCTGGACTGGCTGTCCTTTCCATAACAGTTCGCATTCAAAAGCAGGGCAAGCCGGATACCGTGTGCGGACAGCCTCTTAAGCGCTTCTCTCTGCATATCCAGAAGCTCCCACGCCGCATATTCCCCGGAAACATCCAGACTGCTCCTTCCATTCGGAAAATCTCCCCAGGAAAAATAAACCTCGTAGATATGCTCCCGGTTTTCTATGATACAATCCGTAAAATCCCGGTCCGCTTGTGATAAACCAACTGAATAACGCATGTTTCCTTCACTCCGTAAGCATCCAGACAGCCATTTTGCTTTCCTTCGTCCAAAGTTTCCCCGCCGAAGCATAATCGGTTACGGTCATAGCGCTCCCGTCTGTCAGCGGAATCTGTACCTCCACAATATGCGGATAAGGCGCAGTGTCCTGCTCCGGCAGAACCGCGTCCACGGTTCCGTCTTCGTTCACCTTCATTGACACAGGGGTATCCACGCTGCAGCCTAACCGGTTTTCCTGCGCCAGCATTACCGGTCCGCGCCGAAGCGCGATATGCCTGCAGGCGATCGGATCCTCCCTGTCATAGGTGGAAACCATATAATTGTGTCCCCATACTACCTTGTTCATTAAAATCTGCTCTCCGTATGGAATGGGATAAATCGCTTCCGTCCGCATATCAAAGGACACTGCGATGCTGTCGCCGTCCTTCCATTCTCTGCTGACGCAAATGTATCCTTTCGTCGTGTCTGTCCTTTTCCCGTTGACCGAAAGCTCTGTCGTTTTACTCCAATACGGATTGCGGATCAGCAATTCAAATTCTTCCGCCTGTTCTGTATGAACGGTGATCACAACCGTCCCATCCTTAGGATATTCTGTCCGTGTATCAAAAATAAGTTTCCTTCCGTCCGGCGTTTTTGTTTCGACGGTTCCGTTGATGAACAGATTCATCACAAAGCCTTTTTCTCCCGTGAGCAGCTGCATCTTCGGCACAAGTCCGATCCCCGCCGGGCCGATACACGCACAGCAGCCGTAATAGTGATGATCACTCATCACTTTCAGCCCGCCGATGCCGCCTCCCCTTGTTCCCGCCGTCAGCGGACTGTAGCTGTCAAACGGCAGCGGCTCTATCTTCCAGTCGGGATGCTCTTTAGAAATCCCCGGCTCAATCACTTTTTCGGTGTTGACCGCGCCCAGATATGCGTTATACAGTGAGATTTCAAACGCGTCCGCGTACCTGGAATCTCCCGTCAGCAGATTCAGCTGGCAGAAAAACTTCATCAGCGTAACAGTCACACAGGTTTCCTGCATGATCTCGCCGTTCGTGGTGTTCGCCTGCCTGACCGAGGAATGATCAAACAGCTCATGCGTACAGCCGCAGCCGCCGATCACTGTAAAATCGCTTTCCAGAATTTTGTCTGCGAAACGGATGACTGCCTTCCTGTGCCACTCCACTCCTTTAATGCGATAGTATTCCAGCAGGCCCTCAAAGCAGGAAATCATCTCATACGCCTTGGTAACGGGATACTGATAGGGATAAAACTCATCCTTATACGCGAGCTCAAAAATATTCTCTACATCCGTCCCGCCGCTGTCCACGATATACCCGGCAAAGTCCAGATACTTTTTTTCGTTTGTCAGCGAATAGAGACGCACAATCGGCTCAAGCAGGGAGGACGAATTCAGGCCCCGCCAATGCCGGGTGGCGGAAGTGATCGGGATTTTGCCCTCCTCTTTTCTCCCGATTTTACCCATAATATAGTCCGCCTGTTTCCGCATGGAATCAAGAATCCTCTGCGCAAACGCGCTCTCCCTGCAGATTTCCAGAAAATACTGCATCCCCAGAAGGACATATTTCCGGTTCCAGATGTCCCAGCCGTCAAATTCCCTCTTCGCCGCGTAGCTGCTGATACGCCCGTTTTCGTCCGCGCTCTCCATCATATCCGCGACTGTTTGCGCCAGGATCTGATACAGATTCACATTTTGCGTATAAGAATACACAAAGCACGCTCCGCGCATCATCTTGCCCCAATACTCGCCGCGCCAGCCTGCATCCGCGCCGTCCGCGTCCTCTCGAAACTGCTGCACAAACCGCCGCCAAAGCTTCGGCTTTAAAAGCTGAAACTCCTCTATGTACCTAAAGGTTTCATCCATAAATCCACGGTATCGATATGTGTTTTCGTAATCGATAAAAAACGTATCCGTCCTCAGCCGCGGGGCATTCGCCGTATGTTCTGCGTACAATTCTCTCATGATCGTGTTCCTTTCCCGGGTTTTGGCACCCGTTCTCACTTCCTGCTGCCGTAAAAAAGAAGATCGTACAGCCACAAAACGGTATATCTGTCTTTTAAATCCTTTGCAAACCAGACCGCATTCTGTATCTTCTCTTTCCCGTATTGTTTTTCAAAATCTCCCAGATCCAGTCCGACGCTTTCAAGATAGGCGATGAGTTCTCCCGAGCAGGGCGCCTCCGCAAGGATTTCCTTCATCTCCCGCCATTTTTCAGCATAAATGCCGATGTAATTTTTCGCATACCAGCCAAGCCGGTTCTGCAGCGCAATAACGCCCTCGGCCGCATCGCCATATACCTCTCTCATTTTTTCTTCATATTCCGCTTTGCCGGGCCGGTATCCCTCTTTCGGTTCGTCAAGCTTAAGCAATTCTTCTCTGAGCATCTGAGTGCAGACCGCAGAATACACAACATCGATACCGTGCAGAAAGTACGGCTCATCCTTCATAATCCCAACGACCTCAAAGAAATGGGCCATATGATGCTCGCTCCCCGAAGCCGGACGCGAATTGCCTGTATAGGCCATCGCGATCCCAACGCCGACAAGCGCTTCCATCAGCGTCTGTACCGCTTCCCTGTCACGGCTTAAAAGCTTTTGTCCCAGGTTCTTTGTCCTCATAAGCATTTCATCGGTGAGACCGTACACATAATCACAGAAATACTCGCCATTTACAAGCGCAGAGAGCTTCCAGTCGTTCAGGCAGGAAAATTTCCCGAGAATATCGCCATATCCGGATTTTATCATATCCATCGGCGCATTCCGCAAAATGCCAGCATCACCGATAATCACCTCCGGCACATGCGCGCCGCAGGTAATCTTCATATTATTCAGGATCATCGCTGCCCCGATCGACGCGTACCCATCCATGGACGGGGCGGTTGCCACAATAAAATAAGGCAGCTTCTTTAAAAAACTCACGTATTTGCAGAGGTCGTTAATCACGCCTGAACCAACGCCGATCATCAGATCGGTTTCATCCGTTACGCGCTCCTTAAGCGCCTCAATCGCTTCCTCGTTCGGTATCAGAAAACCGGCGGTTTCATATACAAATAAGCCCGCCTTCCCTTCACCGAGCATTTCGAATACCCTTTTCCCGCAGACGCGATACGTGTTGGCGTCGCAGACAACAAGAATCTTTCGATATTCCTTCGTCAAATCCGGTAAATGGCGCAGGGCGCCGTCTTCAATGATAACCTTTTTTATCTCGCAGAAATGTTTTCTTCCGCAGCTGCAGTCAATCGTCCTTCCAAGCAGATCGTTGATATTCACTTCTGTTTCCCCCCTGATCAAGACTGTCAACAGGCAATACTTCCTGTCAATACGCAAACTCTCTGTCAACGCCCGCTCCAACCCGCAGCGTCTTAATCGTTCTGTTCTTCTTGTCGATCAGATAAATGTCAAACAGTTCCTCATCCGTTGTACCCTCCGCACGGTCCCAGCAATCGTCATAAAGGCGCGCGCTGCTGCCGGTTGAAATGAACAGGGTATGATCCTCAACACTATGACAGTCATGATGATTATGTCCGCATATATACGCGATAAACTCCGCCTTTACCGTTGAAAAATCCTGAAATCTTCCGTTCCGCTTATTCTTAAAATCTTTAAGTATTTCCGCCAGTTCGGAAAGAGCCTTACTCGGCGACGGCAGGGACATCACGCACGGCACATGACCGAACACCAGAACCGACCATCCATCCTCGTCGGGAAGCTTAAGCGCAGTTTCGGTAAGCCACTCCCGCTGTTCCGTGTCGAATCCATTCTCCGTTCCCCAATAGGTTTCCTCCGGCACATCACGCTTCACGCAGGTGTCGACAATGATATATCTGATCTTCTCAGCTGTATCATCCACATAGAAATACATCGCATGATCCGGCGCACATATCCCATCGGACTGATACGGCATGATCATTTTACAGGTCTGTTCATAAGGCATTGTATAGCCTTTATCTGAATTTCCGGCTTCCCTTATCGTAAACTCATGATTACCCCTTACGATATACAGCTTCATCACATCTTTGAGCTTTGCAAGAAGCTCCAAAGACACATATCCGTCGGTGATACACTCTTCCTTTGTGCCAAACGCCCAGGGAAAATCACCGCCGCAGAAAAGCCTTTTCACAGGCGTATTCCCCGCGATTTCACGAATAAGCGGAATCCCTGTCATAGGGTTTTCATGCAGGTGTATATCGGTTGTAAATACAAAAGCTGCGCCATCGGTTATCTTCCCCAATTCATGATTGCATCGGGCGATCACATCCGCAATATGCTCTTTAAAATATTCCGGTACCGCATTCACGCGCTCGTATTTTTTATAATAGTCCATATCGTTCCCCGCCTTACATACGTTTTATCTGTTTTTTAATGTGATATTTACAAAGCAGTAATCGTCATTCCAGTTATCCGGCGAATACTCCTTAAACCAGATACAGTTTTCCTTATAAAAGCTGGCCGGCACAACTTTATAGCTCTCTCCCTCCGAAAGGTGCAGCGGCCCCTGCATATTCCGCAGATTGTTGATCAGGGTAAGCTCTATCTCATTTTCACCCTCCCGCACCAGTTCCGATAAATCGGCCGTATACGGCTCCCACATAAACTGCGGCAGCTCATTGCCGTTCACACGCGCCTTGATCACATTGATGCCAGTCTTAACGAAGTCAAGCATTCTGTTTTTATCCCCGGCAGAAAATGTCCTTTTCACCGTGAGCTCGCCGGCAAAAAACGGGAAGCCCTGTCTTTGGATATGTTCAAGAGAGATCCTGTCTTTTGGACGCGCGATCACAAAACTACCCGAAAACCTGCACGCCTCTCTCTCCAGCTCCTGATAGGATCCTGTCGTGTCAACAGAAAAATCCCCGGTGAGATAGATCTGTTCTATCTCCATATCGAAGGTAAGCTTATTCTTTTCCGACTCGAATACCCTGCTTTTCCGTATGCCGTCATATACTGCCTCTGATTGCTTAAAATCAGTCACGAGCGTGATACGGTTTTCTCCGATTTCTGTATACTCAGTGATATCCAGTTTGCGAAACGCTTTATCCGCGAAATAACCGCAATCCGTTTTGGAAATTTTCCTGCCGTTTACCCAAATATCAAAAATCTCGGGCGTTTCGCAGACGAGATACAAGACGCGGGGAAGATACTCCGCCCGGAACCTGTATTCGCACCGTATGTTTACCGGCCGGCACAATTCCAGCGCCCGATAAAACGCATTCAGAACATATCCGTTTTTTTCGACAGGCGCATCATCAAAATAGTAATCACAATAATCCAGCGTAAGGATATTCTCACTGCACTTTACGATATCCCATTCTCCGCTCAGATCCAGTGCGGAAAGCAGCTTTTTCCCTTTCCTCTCCGCTCTCGCCGCATAGGTATCAATTACCACAAGAGATTCATATCGCTTAAACACATGATGCCCGTCAAAATCCGAAAGTTCTCCGGTCACAGGATTCATTGTTTTGTTGCCCTTTTTTATCCTGGCGTCATATGTATTTTCGCTGCTGTTTACGAAGTAATGCACAGTGTATCCGTCATACACGCGTTTGCACCAGGCGATCTCGGGAATATCTATGATATCATTTTCCTGTATTTCCTCAGCGGTGGTAACCGTTCCGCCGTTTCCCCGGAATTCTTTTAAAAGCCTTTCGGTATTTTCCAAAAACAGCTCATGCTCAGGCAGGATCACAACAGAATATTTCTTTTTTCCAATCACAATATGCTTTCCGGATACCCTGCCGTGCCGTTCCATCAGAATTTCATCTCCGAGATGAAAATTCACATGCTTTCTTTCCAGTATTTCCAGCAGGTCGAGAAAACCATCATTCAGTCTTGCAATGCTTTCGGAGGTATTTCTTTTGGTCGCCTCGTTAATTCTGCCCATACTGTCCTTGTTGTACAGCGCCCAGGCCGTCGTCTGCGGGTGCAGAACAAGAACCTCAACGCCGTCGTCCCCGCCCGCAAGCAGCATCCCGATCCGGCTCATCGCGTCGTTAAACATCCTGCTGTCCTTCCACCATGGCTGCTGAACATACATTGCAGGAGGATAGTCCCTCTTCCTCAGACCTCTGTTGGAATACCCCTCCAGATGCTGACAGAGCAGATTGACCCCGCGTACCATCTGATACTCAAAGATCCGCTTGAGCTCGTCGTGCCCCACATTATGTCCGCACATGGCAAAGCTCTCGGACAGCACCTGCTTTTTGCCCAGCTGCCTTGCTGCCGACCCCGCCTGATACGGCGTCAGACTCCTGTCGACGCTTCGTCTCAGCCAGTCTATGCCCGGAATCGTCATATACTCGTAATGCGGCATGCACGCCCCGTTTGCGGTAATCTGGCTCTGCAAAAACTCTTCGCACGCCAAATGACCGGTGAACTTCAAAGTATGCTTTTCGCACCAGTCGTAAATCTGTTTCATATAATTTTTGGAAAACAGCTCGCATACCAGCTTCCAGAACCTTACCCTCGTCTCTTTGCAGCCGTCAATGTCAAAAAAGAGCGCGGGCAGCTTTTCCGGCAGACTCTCCCCATAGGCCTTCTCATATTCCCCGGGCAGGATAAAGCTCCACGGAATTCCGTCGCGGGATATTTGCGGCTCGTCCGTAAATATCCCCTCGATCCGTCCCTGAAATCTGTCGGCATACGGTTCATAGATATTCGCGATAAACTCTTTGACAACCTTTCCGTCTAAGGTATCCACATAGAACGGATTTACATCGTAATAAAAATGATACCCGCCGACATTGGCGATCGTTTGGTCCGTATGGCCTTCCCCTTTTTCAGCGCGCAGATATTTCTGCTGGTACTTTAGGCCTTTTCCGTTTACAATCCCATTGCCGAATCCGCTCGGCCATCCGTTCTCATCATAGGCCCAGGGGTGCATTCCGTTTACTTCGCATTTCTGCACACAGGCTTCTGCATTGGCGAACCATTCCCCGCCCATGTACTCCGTCTGCAGTCCGCCGCGGGCATGCATAAAGAAGCCGCCCATTCCCTGCGCATCCATCTCATCCACCTGCCGTACCGTTTCAGCGACATTCAGCTTCTCATTCCAGGACCAAAACGGTACCGGACGATACTCCTTAGGCACATCTTTCAAATTCATCTCGCATCTTCCCTTGCAAGCTCGGCACACATAAGCAGAAAAGCACCCGCACCGTGCAGATCATTCATACTCGTCGGTCTCGAAATATATTTCTCATAATTGCATACGCATGTACCGATGCAGATATCCTGAATCAGCATATCCTCTCCGTTTGTCGTTACGGAATGCCGGATCACTCCCTCAAAGCCCCGGCGCGCGGCATCAAGATAGGTTTTATCTATAAGTCCCATCCGCACGGCTTTTGCAAGGGCATAGGAAAATAAGGAACTGCATGAGGATTCCAGCCAGTTTCCATCGTATCCGCCCTTATCCACGACCTGGTACCACATTCCGCTCTGCGCATCCTGATACCCGGCGATTGCCGCAAGCACTTCACACTCAATATCGATAACCTCCTGCCGTTTCGGGTGATCTTCGGGCAGGAATTCAAGAATGTCAAGGATTGCCACTACATACCAGCCAAGCGCCCTGCCCCAGAATTCGGGAGAGAGTCCCGTTTCCTTATTCGCCCACGAACACCGCTTAAAATAGTCCCACGCATGATAGAGCAGCTTTGTCTGCTTATCCTGCATATTGTCCCGCATGATAATGATCTGCCTTACAGCGGTATCGATAAAGGAAGCATCTCCGAATTCCGCGCTGTAGCGCGCCTCCAGCGGTCCCGCCATATATAAGCCGTCAAGCCACATTTCATTTTGAAACGTTTCCGTATGCCAGAAGCCGCCAACCGGGTTGCAGGGCCAGTCCCGCAAAACCGACATGAGCATATCAAGGGCAGTTTTATAGCGGCAGTCTCCGGTTCTTCTGTAAAGATCAAACAATAATATGCCCGGCTGAATATTGTCAAGCATCTGCCTGTCAAAGTTAAGGATCGATCCGTCCTCACACAGAAGGGAATCCACCCAGTTTTTAATATACGTGCAGTATTTTTCCTCGCCGCACACTTCATATACATGAGACATTCCGGAAAGAAAGACCCCCTGATGATAGTGAAATCTTCCGACAGGAGGAATATCCTTCGCCTCAAACTTTCTCATCATTGTATTGCATAATTCTTTGGCATAATGTAGAGCATTTTCCACTTGATCCTACACCCTCCGTTCCTGGTATTATCTATGCCGGTAACTTAAATAACTTATATCACAGCACATATTGCAAAACAAGTTTGAAATTTTCACACTCATCACGTTTTACCGCTATAAAATTCAAATATAACTTGCCTTCTTTCGCCATTTAAGCTATAATTCAAAGATGGGGGGGATTTACATGTTTGTGACGTCGATCATTTTAGCTGCAGTCATTGTGACATTTATGTCGCTGAACATAAAGAATCGATATGCTTCCGTGATCTCACTGTATCTCATAAGCATCACCTTTATGCTTTTTATCGCTACAATATACATTTCAAAGCTGCATTACTATCATTTTCCTCTGGAAATTGACTACCTTTTATATCTGAGATTATCGACGCTGCGCATATACATGTCGCAAATAATAAAGCTTTACAATTTAGGCTTTGCCCTGTTTATGTTTTCCGCCGTATATGGCGCAAAACAGCTTATTCAGCTCAAGCCGAAATTTACTGTGCTGTTCTCCCTGCCGATCTTCTTTTTTCTTTTCGCTACCCCCCCAAACGTGGCGATCACCCTGTATGTATATGAGCACAGAGTTTCTCCGGCCATTCATATCAGCAGTATTCTTAAAACCGTTTGTATGGTTATTGTTGTGCTGTATTCTGTATTCCCATATTTCTATATTATTAAATTTTATCACGACACAAAATTCAAAACACACAAGCGCAACAGCGTTATTCTTGCGATCTGCATCACCATTCTTAATATATATTTTTACTCTACCTTCATCTTCGGCACCTTCAAAAGCATCCTGTTCTGCAATGTTAACCCTGTCGGACTGCCGATCGAACCGATAGACATTAAGAATTACCTGACGATCTCCTTTATCACTTTCCTTATCCTGTCTCCCGTGATCATTATCCTGATTGTGTTTAAACCGTTTAACATGTTCTATCTGGAATACAACAATAAAAAGTCGATCGCCAAAAGCACGGAGCTGCTGAATTCCAATCTGATCGAAAACCTTCATATGTATAAAAATATGTTCTGGGGCGCGAGACAGCAGTTTGAGCTGATCAAGACCGCAATGCGGGCGAAGGATTACGATGCGATCATTGAATACGCGGACGACGGCATAAATATGGCAAATCAGCACGTGGAACAGCTCCAGCATATCCTGGCCGCATTCAATGCAGATGCCCCGATGCTTGGGAATATCGATATCGTAGCGTGTATGGAAAACGCCCTGGCGAAGTCAAAGGCATCCTTTCCCGTCAGCATCGTCAAGGATTATAAACCGTCCGAAATCCTTACCTACGGCAATCAGAAGATTATGACGGAGGTTTTCAGCAATCTCATTATGAACTCCCTGGAAAGCTTTGAGAAAATCTCCCGGAAGGATCCGACCATCGTTATCGCAATCTATCGCGAGGACAACAGCTGCATGATCGAATTGACGGATAACGGCTGCGGTATCCCACAAAAGGAGCTCAAACATATATTTGACCCGTTTTACTCCACAAAGGCGACGACCAAAAACTTTGGCATCGGACTGAATTTTGTAAAAAAGATCATTAAATCCTATCACGGGACAATCGTGGTATTCAGCAAGGTAAATAAATATACGACCTTTCAGATTACAATACCCATTTCAACCGAAAGGAAGGATAAACTATGAGCAAAATTAAGGTAGCCATGTGTGACGACGCGGAATATCTGTGCATCAATCTCAAAAATCAGCTGAAATATCAGGATGAGCTGGAATTTGTCGGCTATACCACCGCTTCTTCCTCCTGTGCGGATTTGGTCAGCGAGACCAGACCCGATGTGCTCCTGCTTGATATTCAGATTGAGACCAAAACCTCAGGCATCGATATCCTGCCCTCTCTGCTTAAGCTCTCCCCGGATCTGAAAATCATCATGCTTACAAGCTATATGGACAGCTCTTATATTTTTGATTCTTTGTCAAACGGCGCCGAAGACTATGTCATGAAATCCTGTTCCACCGAGGAGCTGATTAAAAAAATCAGGGAGGTCTACCACTCCTGCAACACCATCGAGCCGAAAATTTTCAATATTTTCAAGCAGAAATCAAAAAACCTTGCAAGCGCACATAAAAGTCTCATCTATTTGCTGAACAAAATGATTACTCTGTCTCCGAACGAAACTGAACTCCTGAAGGCGCTGTACAACGGAGAAAGCTATACCGAAATTGCACGGAGAAGAGTGGTTGAAGATACGACCGTGCGTTCCATGGCTTCCAGAATCCTGCGAAAATTTGATTGCTCCAATATGCATGATTTGATTCAGGATCTGCGCGATATGAAGATATTCGACCTGTTTTCCGATTTGTAAAAAGGCAGTATGCAAAAGCCGCGCCAGTGGCGCGTTTTTTGCATACTGACGTAAAGCGAGGAGAGCGTCACCGGCACTCTCCCCGCATGGATCAGCCTTTTACCGCGCCGGCTGCAATCCCTTTGACAAAATACTTGTTGCAGAACGCGAATGCAGCCAGCACAGGAATCATAGCAATCGTCGCACCCGCAAGCATCAGGTTCCACGACGCCGCCGATGCTCCCGAAGACTTCAGCGCCATCAGGCCTACGATCAGGGTACGCTGCCCAGGCGTTGTCAGGGTAAAAATGTTCGGCATCAGATATTCGTTCCATGAGCTGTTAAAAGCCAGAATGCCGATTGTCGCCAGAATCGGCTTCAGCAGAGGAAGGATAATCCGGTAAAAGATACCTATAAAGGAGCATCCCTCGATCTTTGCCGCCTCGTCAATATCAATCGGTATCGTTTCCACATTTCCCTTGATCAGATAGATATTGACGATCGGAATACCAAACAGATGCACGACCATCAAAGCAAACAGCGATCTGTCCAGATGGATTGCCGTCAATACTTTAAAGGTTGCATAGATGGTAATGCCGCCTGTTTTAATAAACATTAACGCCGTAAAACAGTAAAATATGAGCTTTTTAAATCTAAAATGCCCCCTCGCGAACACATACCCCGCCATGGACGAAACGAGCAGCGTTGTAAACACATTGACCAGCGTATAGATCAGACTGTTTCTCAGCAGCGTCGGAACATGAAATGATTCTGACGTCCATGCCTGCACATAATTGTCCACGCTCGGATCCTTCGGCAGCATACTGCCCGGATTTGTCAATATTTCCGCATTGGTTTTAAAGGATGCCAGGATGGTGTAGACCACGGGAAACAACGTCACGATCAACACAACCGTCAAGCATATATACAGGATTGCATTTATGATTGCTTGCTTCTTTCTCATTTTAATCCCTAATAAAGATTCTTCATTCGATTGCTGAACTTATTGTACAGAAACGCAACAGTCGCAAAAATAACGGTTGTCACCAGAGCCATCGCACAGCCATATCCCAGTTGGGGAGTACTTGCACTTTCCATAAATCCCGGCACAAACTTCGTATATAGATACGACATAACCGAATTGGTCTGTCCGTGTGGCCCTCCGTTGGTCAGAACAATAATGTATTCATTGACACTCAGGGATCCAACCAGGGAAAGCAGCAGTATCGTCTGAAAAACAGGCGCGATCAGCGGCAGGGTAATACTGAAAAATATTCTTGTCTTCGATGCCCCGTCCACCTCCGCGCTCTCATACAGCTCCTCCGGAACGGTTGCCAGCGCAGCGAGAAGATACATGACGTTGATACCGAACGTTGACCAGATGCTGCCGATAATGATCATGGCAAAGGCATGCGCCCTATCCGCGAACCAGTCAATTCTGCTGCTGATAACTCCTGTCTTGATCAGCAAATTGTTGATGATTCCGTTATAGCTGAACATATTGGTCAGAATCAATCCAACGATCACCGTGCTGATCACATGCGGCAGGAAGTATATCGCCTGGAAAAAACCAAATCCCTTCAGCTTCTTGTTCAGTGCCAGCGCTAAAAGCATAGCGAAAGAGATCTCGAGCGGCATTTTGACGAGCGCAAACAGCAGCGTGTTGCCCCATGCCTTCCAATAGGTAAAATCCTGCGTAAAAAATGTCTTAAAATTGTCCAGGCCGACAAACCGTGCCGCGGATTCCACTCCGTAATAGGAATAGAAGGACCACTTAAACGTCCACAAAATAGGATATACCTGCAAAACCAGGAAGCCAATGATCGGTATCGCGATCATCAGATAGCACCAGAATGCTTCCGACCCGATAAATTTTTTCCCTGTCCGTGTCTTTCCCCTCACCATCCGAATATCCACCCCATATTCTGTCAATCACAGATTATCTCTTAATGTTCCAGTCAGGTACCAGATAATCCTCAAATTTTTCGTCGGGATTGGCATCATAGTATTTCTTTGTCGCCTGCGTAATATCTTCATTATACTGCTTCAGCATATCTTCCGCAGAAATCTCCCCTGCCAGAACCTGATTCTTGATACGCTCGTCGAGGGTAAGATAACCCGACATGTCGCTCCGCGGCATGGCGCTTGCCAAATGACTGATACCTGCCAGTTCCGAGAATTCTTTCCACCCCTTCTTGGCATTCTCCAGCTTAACGTCCTTCACGACATCCCAGTCGAAAGGAATATTCGCCCCTTCCTCGTACAGGACTCTGGCCACATCATCTCCGCTGATCCACTTTAAGGCAGCCATGATCTTCTCCGCACCCTTCGTCTCCACAGACGCCGCGTTTACACAGAAAGCCGTTCCAGCGCTCGCATTCTGCAGATAGCGGTTGTTTTTATCTACAACCGGCACCGGAGCCACGCCCCAATCGCACTTCGCAGGAAACTGGTCGTTCAAAACGCCCACATCAAAGGAAAACGCGATTTTCATTCCGATGATCCCCTCTGCAAAATACGCACGCGCGGCATCGTTATCAAGACCCTCCGCCCCGGGATACACGCTGCCGTCTTCGATCATGCCCTTATACGTGTTGATGATCGGCGCCAGACCGCTGTAATCAAATTCTCCATTTACCGGATTAAAGCCGCTGTGACCAACCGAGGAGATCAGCAGCGTGGTCATATCAGACCCGACCCAGCTGTTCCACTTCATCGGTAAGATAATTCCAAATTGATTCTTTGATTCGTCGGTAAGAATCTTTGCATATTCTCTCATCTCATCAAACGTTTCGGGCGGGGTAGGCTCACCGTTTTCATCCACAAGTCCCGCAGCCTTGAACATATCCTTGTTGTAAATGAGGCCTCTTGTTGTGACTGAGGTAGGTACGCTGTAGATCTTGCCTTTATATTCCAGATTCGTATCCCCAAAGTAATCTCTGAATGGTTTCAAAAAATCCTCGCCGCCCGGCAGATCGTTGATCGGGTAGATCCATCCGTTTCCTACCATTACCTTATTCTCGAAAGACTTAGGCATAATGTCAGGCCCCTGCCCGGTCTGAAGCGCAAGTTCCAGGCTCTGGGCGAATGAATTGCCTTCTATTACCTGGTAATCGATCTGAATACCAAGTTTTTTGCCCTCGCCCTCGTTAAACTCCTGCGCAAGTCTCTCCATCGTTGTCTTGGAATGCGAATTACCGGTCCAGATCGTCACTGTGGTCACCTCCGAACTGCCGGACTTCCCGCCGCTGCAGCCCGCCGCAATGCAGGCAACAATCAGCACCAGCGCCAGCAATACGGATAATCCTCTTCTTCTCTTCATCTTACCATCCTCCTTTTTTAATTTGAAAAGACGTCTGAATCTTCGACGTGCTTATAGTATAACATAGCAAAAACATCAATGGAAGTTTGATATTTTCACACACTTTTGCGCAATCCATGTACAAAATTAAGATTAAAATAAGTGCCGGAAATTCCCTGCAGTATAAGGAACTTCCGGCACTTTCTTCTGCCTGCCAAACACACCCTTGTATTTTCGCCGTCTCAGGAAAAGTCCCGGATATCCTTCGCCAGCCTGAACGGAATGATATCCCCCTGGGCCGTCTTCCGATAAGCCGTCTCCTGATGCATATAATCAACAATATCCTTCGCCTTAAACGCAGCGAATTTCATAATCACTTCATCCAATATTGCTTTTTCTTCTTCCGCAATAACCGTATAGTCAATCCCTTTTCCGGGATATATGTGCAGGATCGAATCATAATAGCCGTCTGTTTCTTCTCTTACATCAAGCCTTTCCAGATTCATAAGCTTATAATGACTGATCGGCAGCGCACCCATCGCATCATGCCTGTATACAAGACCGGTCATAGCAACTCCCCTTCTCTTATAAGACAATGCGTCCGCGTACCATAACATCTTCATAAGCTTTACTTTGAACAAATTGGTAATTCTTTCCGCAAAGTACGAAATAATGGCCTCTATTTTATCAAGATCCAAAACCGTATAGCCATTCGAATCCGATGGTTCCTCATATTGGGCATACTCACCCTCGATCGCCTGCCGAACCAGAAACTCCATACCGTAATCGTTCAGCTTCTCCACGATACGCGCCTTGATCTCAAGACGTTTGGGATTGGAGAATTTACCGGCATTTCTTTTCAGAAACTCCAGAGCCTTCAGCGGATTATCCTTTATCAGCCGAAGCATCACATCGTATGCCTCATCCTGGATCGCCTTGCTTTCATAACGGGAAATTGTAGCCTCCCCCCATCCCAGAAGCCCTGCCAGATCCACCTGCGACAACCCGTAGCTTTCCCTGATCGCCACTATTTCATCAGAGGTCAGCAGTCCATGTGCTGCACGATAGGCATTGCGGGCATTCAGCAGATTCTCATTCGTCATGGCGGCCGTCTCAAATTCGTTTTCTTCCTCATCAGCATTAATACAGTAATAAAAATGCTCCTCATACAGCACGGGCTCGCCTTTTATCTCGACCTGCGTACGCCGTTTTCTTTCCTCTACTTCATGAGTTTCGTCACATAGCGGACAGTTCATATGAATTTTTTTAATCAATACGCCGTCTTTCATTAAGCTTTATTATAGGCACCTCCTCTTTGTTCCACTATCAATTGATAGTATATCGATTATTTGATTGTTTGTCAAGAGCTTTTAATCTTCATCCTCCACGCCGCGTCGATCACATGGGCCGCGCAGTATTCCGCCTCCTCACGGGTCAGCGAAAACTCCTTATCCTTCCCCTTAAGCGCCGCCAGCGCCTGCCTGTAGTCGCCGCCGGAGCCGGGCATGAACAGGTCGTTGCCGGCCGCCA
The DNA here is from genome assembly GCA_947600145.1 of uncultured Lachnospiraceae bacterium. GTDB lineage: Bacteria > Bacillota > Clostridia > Lachnospirales > Lachnospiraceae > UBA3402. The sequence continues at coordinate 27,179 of CANQGA010000014.1, forward strand.
GGGTCGGGGCCGGTTTCGCCATGCGGTATCTTCCCTTCGCTCCCATCATGCTGACCACCCAGTCGGTCATGATCAGGCCGCCGTAGCCCCACTCCCCGCGCAGAACCGTCTTCATCAGGTCGCCTCGCTCCGAAGTGTGGGTGCCGTTTAACAGATTGTAGCTGGTCATCAGAGCCGCCGGACTGCTCCCGGCGATGCAGATCTCAAAGCCGCGCAGATAGATCTCCCTCAGGGCCCGCTCGCTGACCTGACTGTTGGAGACATAGCGGTTGGTCTCCTGGTTATTGCAGCAGAAATGCTTGACCGTCGTACCCTTGCCCGGATGCTTCTGCACGCCCTTCGTGACCGCCGCGCCCACCAGGCCGCTGACCAGCGGATCCTCCGAACAGTATTCGAAGTTCCGGCCGCACAGCGGACTTCTCTGGATGTTAAATGCGGGCGCCAGCCACAGATCGATCCCAAACCGCTCCATCTCCTCGCCCACCAGGTCCCCGCAGGCCTCGCAGAGCTTCAGGTTCCAGCTCTGCGCCAGGGCCGTGCCGATGGGGATCGCGGTACAGTACTGATCCCGCACCTCGCCCTTAGGCGGCCGGCTTATCAGCTTCATGACGGCCTTAAGCCCAGAGCCCATGAACTCCTCCATGCCCGCAGGCATCGCGTTTCCGATGGCGTGGGCACCCTTCTTATCCCGGACGTAGTGCTTCGCCAGACGCAGTCCGGCCGGGCCGTCGGCCATGATCAGGTTCGGCACGCCGTCCACCTTGTCCGTCGTCTCGCCCGCCGCGCCGGCCACGTTCGCGGATGCGCTGCCGATGACGCCGGCGATCCCCCGCAGCCCCTCGCCGAAACTGCCCATGCACAGGCTGATCAGCTGCTCGTCGGTGAGGGAGGCGGCTTTACGTCGGGCTTCCTCCGACGCTTCATAGGGCTGCGGCCAGGTCAGGGAGGAGCATGCATCCGCATTCAGATGCAGAATTGGAAGGCCTCTCAAGCTACCGACCTGTGCCATTCTTTCGTTTATTTCCGCATTATTTGCAGTTGCCACACAATTACTGCCAGACTTGTAACTGCTTTCTTCCGTTGCCACGGCATCCGTTTCACCAGGTTCCGATATGCTCGGTTCCATCGATTCCGAAGCCACGGCGCATACCGGTTCCCCCACCGGTCCTTCCGGCTTCCAGTCCTCAAAATCCGGCTTTCCGCCCACATTGCTTAGCTGCCGCACCGTCACCGTCTCATCCAGCCGCACCACTGCGCAGGCTACAGTATCCCGGCTGCTCGTTCCGACGCGCACGATATAATCTCCGGCTTCGAGTATATATCTAGCCGTCTCCGTATCATACCCGGCCAGGCTTTCCATTGCAAACCGCACATTCACAGTCTCACTCTCTCCCGGCGCCAGAAGTCCGGTCTTCGCAAACCCGGCCAGCGTCTGATACGGCTGGTCCAGCTTTCCCCACGGAACGGAGACGTAGACCTGCACAACTTCCTTGCCCTGATAGCCACCCGCATTCTTCACCGGCACGGACACGGTAACCTCTGTACCCTCGATTGATGCAGAAGCATCTCCAAGCTCGAAATCCGTGTAGGTCACACCGTAACCGAATGGAAACATGGGCTTTTTCCCCACGCTGTCGAAATACCGGTAACCTACATAGATCCCTTCCCGATATCGCGTATCATCCGGATCTCCGAACTCGCCGACAGCCGCGTAATCTTCCCACGCGCTCCAGGTGGCGGCCAGCTTCCCGGAAGGCACGCTCTTTCCAAGCAAAATATCCGCCAGCACGCGGCCTGTCACCGCGCCCAGCTGGGACAGAATCAGAATATTCTCCACTTCCAACACAGGACTCAGGTCCACGACGCCGCCCACGTTCAGCACCAGCATGAAACGCTCATACTTCCTGCTGCACGCCAGGATATCCCGGATCTCCGTCTCCGTCAGCCTGATGTCGCCGGCCTCCGGCCTGCGGTCATTGCCCTCGCCGGAATTGCGTGCCAGCACATAAACGGCCGTGTCCCCCGCGGCGTCGATGGGCAGTTCATACGCCGGTTCCGGCATCACCGCGCCCATGCCCACCATGAACGCCATCTGACGGCTCTCTTTCGCCTTTCTCTTAATATCCGCGATAAACTGCTTATGGGCCTCTTCCCGGACCGCGTCGTAGCCGTCCAGCCAGCTCTTGCTTGTAATTGTAAATCCCGCCTTCTCAAGCCCCCACTCCACCGTCGCGAAGAAGCGGGAATTCACGTCGCCCGAACCGGTGCCGCCCTTGACCGTGCGGCGCGCGCCGCTGCCGTAGAGCGCGACCGGGCCCGCCGCCGGGAGCGGAAAAGCACCGTTTTTCTTAAGAAGCACCGTGCATTCCGGCGCCAGCTTCCTGAGCTTCGCGAAATGTTCCTTTTCATACGTGTTGACTGCCATGCTTAAATCGCTCCTTTCTGACTCTCTGCCTGGATCTCCGTCCTATATACAAGATAACTCTGTGTCAATCATATTCCCTCGCCAATCTCTTTGCAAGCGGAATCTTGCCCGTCTTCCAACAAGCCGGGCAGAATCTGTAAAAACAGCCGGCCGTTCGTCCCGGCCGGCGCAGCTCAAATGTTTCTTTCCTTCACATCCAGAAATCAGTCATTCAAAATACACGTCACTCCGGATTCCGGCTGATCACCACGACAGCCCTTCCCGCAGTCTCCGTCTTCAGGATGCAGAAGCAACTCCCGTCCGCCGCCGGCTCGATCCGAAACGCACCGGGCAGACTGCACTCCATTTTCTCCGGAACAAACGGACAGAATATCCTCGTCTCGCCTGTCGCCTCCGCCTGAAAAGTCATTTCAAAGCGGCAGGAGGCCTCGTCATAATGATACGCCTCAAGCGTCCCCGCACTCTCTTGCGGATAGGCCCGGCACAGCGAGGAGAAGTTGGGGTCGCTTTCCATCCCGGGACGGTACTCGCAGTACGCCGATCCCCATAGATTCTTCTCTAAAATGCCGTTCATATGACGGATCAGATTATTCGTAAAGTCCGCCGACGGGAATGCGCCCCATTCGCCGACGATCGTCGGAAGCCCCAGACGGTCCTGTCCCCGCCGTTTTTCCTCGTAGAGCCGCTCCACATTTTCTTTGCTGAAGCTTTCATAGCGGTCAGAGTCCACGACCGAATCATAGCCATGCGGCGCATAAATCTGATTACCGTCGTCAAGCCGCCCGATGCCGGTCGGAATGTCGGTGCTGCAGTAAATATTTCCGCCCGTGACAACCGGCTTATCGCTTACACGGCGAATGGCGGCCTGCATGCGGCGGTAAAAATCCATCAGCGTCGTCCGGTCGAATTCCAGGAAGCGCCCGCCGACGATCTGCATAAATTCCGCCTGTTCTTCGGGAGAAACCGTTTCCGGCCTGTTCATATCAAAATCCGGGTTCTTCTCCATCATCTTCTGTGTGGCAAGTCCGAACGCCTCCCGTGCGATATGTCCCATAAACGGTTCATTCATAGGTTCAAAACCGATGACATTCGAACAGTCCGCAAATGTCTGCGCAATTCTCTCCCACATGGCGGAATAGTGATCCAGAAGCCCCACGCCATCCGCCGCCGGGGCGTTCGCCCAGAAATTATCCGCCGCCCGGATGATGGCCTCGCTCTCCAGATACGCATTATACCACATCGTACAATGCTCCGGATGCGGCAGACCTTCATCCAGACAGGCCCAGTCCGGCGCGCCGTCGATATATTTCTGCGCGAACAGATCCTGATGCATGTCGAGGATGATGTAGATTCCGTAATCCTCCGCCAGTTTCACGATCTCCTTCACCCTGCCCAGATATGCCTCATCGTAAACCCCCGGCTGCGGCTCCACGCCGTCCCAGAAGATGCCGAAGCGCAGCAGATTAAAACCCATCTTCTTAAAGAACGGGAAGGCATCCTCAAACTTCGGGTAGAAATGCCCAAGCTTCGCCTCCCGGCACAGGACATTGACGCCATGCAGGAGGACTTCCCTGCCCGACTCATTGATAAACCTGGTCCCTTTTAGCAGTATTTTTTCCATGTCTTTCTCCTCGTCATCGTCACACGTCTCTCCGGTCACAGCACGATATGCAGCCGTCTTTCTTCGATAACCCTGTATCCTGTAACCTTGCAAGACTTACTGACACTGCGCATTCAACGTGTTTACGATCATCTCATAGAGCGGTCTGGCCTCCGGCGCTACCGCGCACATTTCCGCCATCGTCATCTGATACGCAAACTGAATCATCGGACCGTCCAGCGCACCGGGCGCGTACCGGTTGAACAACTCCACCGCCAGCGGCTCCGCCACGATCTGCTGCAGTGTGGAATCCATGGAATACCGCGCTTTTTCAAGACTGGTCCGGGTCGCATACGCATAGTGGTATGTGCCGGAACCCACCGTGATCACGCCATCCTTTTCCGGCAGGAGAATTTCCGCCGAAGTATTGGCCGGAACCGTCACATCCACCGTGATCTGATGGTTCTCACATTTCCACGCCGCCCGGATCGTTCCGTAGACGCTCTCATAGACCGCTTCCGCATGGGTAATCCCCTTCACGAACATGGGCTTTACCCGAAATCTCTTATACCCAGGCTCCAGAAGCGTAAGTCCGGCTACCTTCTTCACCATCCACTCGCCGATGGAACCATAGGCGTAATGATTCAGCGAATTCATCCCCGACACGTCGAAGCTTCCGTCCGGCATGATGGAATTCCACCTCTCCCAGATCGTCGTCGCGCCCATTTTCACCGCATATAGCCAGGAAGGATAATCCTCCTGCAGGAAAATGGTTCCCGCCAGATCATGACGGCCGCAGTCCGACAGCGCCAGACAGAGATAGGGCGTTCCCACAAAGCCCGTCGCCAGATGGTTCTTGTGGTTCTCGATATTGTTCACCAGCGACCCGAGGATCCGCTCCCGGTACTCCTCCTTCGCCAGATGGAAATGCAGCGCCAGCACACAACCGGTCTGCGTCTCACTGACCAGGCGCCCGGTCCGCGTGATATACTCGTCATTGAAGCGTTCCGTAATATCCCGGCAGAGCGCCTCATAACGGACCGCTTCGTCTTCGCGCCCCAGCACTTTCGCCGCCTTCGCCACGATCCCGCAGGAATACGCGTAATAGGCGTTTGCCACCAGATATTTGTCCGTAGCGCCCGTTCGGTCCGCGCTCTCCTCTTTATCCAGCGCCAGCCAGTCGCCGTACTGGAAGCCGTTCTGCCACAGGCCGTTCTCCCCACAATGCTCCGTAATGTAATCCACCCAGCCCTTCATGCTCTCGAACTGTTCCTCAAGCACCCGCTTATCGCCGAAGGTCTCATAGACTACCCACGGAATCACCGTCGCCGCGTCGCTCCACGCGGCGGCCGAAGCCTGATCTCCCAGAATATTCGGAATCACATGCGGCACGCCCCACTCCTTCGTCTGTTCCGCCTTCAGGTCGCGAAGCCATTTCTCATAGAACAGGGCCGTATTCCGCAGATAGGA